>NZ_JBSFHN010000002.1:154027-332701 GCF_053597115.1 Streptomyces sp. NPDC001515 | reverse complement strand
TTTTTTTTCCGTTTTTTTCACATTTTTTTTTTTGGGGGGGGGGGCGCTGTGTCTCGCGCGCGCCGGTGGGGGTCGGGGTGGGTCGGTCGGGTCGTTTTCAGAGTTTCGGCGGGGTCATGGTGAAGCGGGCGTTGACCTGCGCGTAGACGGTCTGTTGCTGGGGTTCGAGGTCGATGGCGGGGGGCGGTGGGGCGGCGGCTCCGGCGGGTGCGGGGAGTGGGCCGCCGTAGCCGGCGCCGCGGGCGTAGGCGACGGGGGCGGGGTTCTCGGCGCCGATGTCGGCGAGTTCGACGAGGGCGGCGAGTTCGGCGCCGAGTGCTCCGGCGTATTCGCGGGCGCGTTGGACGGCTTCGCGGACGGCTTGGCGGCGGGCTTCGCCGTGCGCGGGTGAGGTGGGGCGCAGGGCCCACCAGGGGCCGTTGATGTGGGTCATGTCGAGGTCGCCGATGCGGGTGACGAATTCGCCCAGGGTGGTGAAGTCGTTGAGGACGGCGGTGATGTGGACGCGGCCGTGGTAGGCGCGGATCTTTTCGTCGCGGCCGCGGTGGACGAGTTCGGGGCTGATGGAGAGGGCGCCGGTTTCGAGTTTTTCGATGGCGTCGCCGTAGGTGCGGGCAAGTTCGAGGACGGTGGTGTTGCGGCGGGTGAGGTCGTCGAGGGCGGCGCGGCGGTCTTTGCCGCGGGCGGTGACGGTGATGGAGAGGCGGGCGATCTCCGGGTCGACTTCGAGGCGGGCTTCGCCTCGGACGGCGAGGCGGGGTTGGTCGGGGGTGCCGTAGGGCTGGGCGGTGTCGGTCATGGGGTCCACTGTGGCAGTCGGGTCTGACAGGTGGGGTGTGGTCGGGTGGTCGTTGTGTGGTCATGGAACGGAAACCTGTCGGGGGTGTTGCCGGGGGTGGGGCGCGGGTGATTATCTACGCGCGTTGTCCGTGGGGGCGCGTGGTCTACGCGTGTCATGCGCGGGGTGAACCAAGATGTGGGAGAAGACGAGATGCCGCTGAACCGAAGGACGTTTCTGGGGACATCGGCGGCTGCCGGTGCGGGTGCGGCGCTGGTGGGGGGTGGAGCGGTGCCGGCCGGGGCGCAGGGCCGGGGTCATGGTCACGGGCCGGAGCCGAAGCGGTACGCGTTCACGGTGATGGGGACGACGGATCTGCACGGGAACGTCTTCAACTGGGACTACTTCACGGACGCCGAGTTCGACGACAAGGCGCACAACGATGTGGGTCTGGCGAAGATCTCGACGTTGGTGGATCAGGTGCGCCGGGAGAAGGGCCGCCAGAACACGCTGATGATCGACGCGGGTGACACGATTCAGGGTACGCAGTTGTCGTACTACTACGCGAAGATCGATCCGATCACGGCGAAGCGTGGTCCGGTGCATCCGATGGCGCAGGCGATGAACGCGATCGGCTATGACGCGGCGGCGCTGGGGAATCACGAGTTCAATTACGGGATTCCGGTGCTGCGGAAGTTCGAGGAGCAGTGTGATTTTCCGCTGCTGGGGGCGAACGCGCTGGACGCGAAGTCGTTGCGGCCGGCGTTCGCGCCGTATGTGATCAAGACGCTGCGGACGCCGCACGGCCGGGATGTGCGGGTGGGGATCCTGGGTCTGACGAATCCGGGGATCGCGATCTGGGACAAGGCGAATGTGGGCGGGAAGATGGTGTTCCCGGGCCTGGAGGAGCAGGCCGCGAAGTACGTGCCGCGGCTGCGGTCGATGGGTGCGGACGTGGTGATCGTGTCGGCGCACTCGGGGAACAGCGGGACGTCGTCGTACGGGGATCAGATTCCGTATGTGGAGAACGCGGCGGGTCTGGTGGCGGAGCAGGTGCCGGGGATCGACGCGATTCTGGTGGGTCACGCGCATCTGGAGATTCCCGAGTACTTCGTGGAGAACAAGGAGACCAGGAAGAGGGTCGTGCTGTCGGAGCCGTTGAAGTGGGGGCAGCGGCTGACGTTGTTCGACTTCGATCTGGTGTGGGAGAAGGGTCGCTGGGTGGTGGAGCGGGCCGGTTCCCGGGTGCTGAACTCCAATGCGGTGGCGGAGGACCCGAAGATCACCCGGTTGCTCGCGGACGAGCACGCGAAGGTGGTGGCGTATGTGAACCAGGTGATCGGTACGTCGACGGCGGCGATGTCCACGGCGGAGGCGGCGTGGAAGGACGAGCCGATCATCGATCTGATCAACGTGGTGCAGACGGAGACGGTGCGGGAGGCGCTGGCGGGGGGTGAGTACGCGTCGTTGCCGGTGCTGTCGCAGGCTTCGTGCTTCTCGCGTACGGCGCGGATTCCGGCGGGGGATGTGACGATCAAGGATGCGGCGGGTCTGTATCCGTTCGAGAACACGCTGGAGGCGCGTCTGGTGACGGGTGCGCAGATTCTGGATTATCTGGAGTTCTCGGCGAAGTACTACGTGCGGACGGCGGCGGGTGCGCCGGTGGATCCGGAGGCGTTGACGAACGCGGAGAGCACGCCGGACTACAACTATGACGCGGTGTCGGGGTTGACGTACGACATCGATATCGCGAAGCCGGTGGGGTCGCGGATTTCGGGTCTGTCGTTCGAGGGGAAGCCGGTGGATCCGGCGGCGCAGTTCGTGCTGGCGGTGAACAACTACCGGGCGAGTGGTGGGGGGAACTTCCCGCACGTTCCGGCGGCGAAGCAGGTGTGGGCGAATTCGGAGGAGATCCGGAACACGATCATCGCCTGGGTGCGGGCGAAGGGTTCGGTGGACGCGGCGGAGTTCGCTTCGGTGGACTGGCGTCTGACGCGGGACGGTGTGCCGGTGTTCTAGGCCCGGCGGACGGGAGGGGTCGGGCAGGTTCTGGGCGGGGTCGACGGCGGCTCTCCTCATGCGCGTGGTGCGGGTGGGGGGAGCCGCCGTTGTCGTGTCCGGGGGGCGGGGGCGGTCTCTGTGGCGGGTGGTGGTGGGGGCGGTCAGGTGTTCTGGATGAGGGGGACGAGGTCGGGGCCCTGGGTGGGGATGGTGGGGGTGTGCGGGGTGAGGCCGAAGGTGGTGAAGGCGGTGCGGTGCGGGAGGGGGTAGGGGGTGGTGCCGGTGAGGTGGTTGAGGATCGTGGCGCTGCGCCAGGCGGCGAGGCCGAGGTCGGGGGCGCCGACGCCGTGGGTGTGGCGTTCGGCGTTCTGTACGTAGAGGGGGCCGGTGACGGCGGGGTCGAGGTCGAGGCGGTAGTGCTCGTCGACGCGGGGGCGGCCGGCGCGGTCGCGGCGTACGAGGGTGCCGAGGGGTTCGAGGAGGGGGTCGAGGGGGCGTTCGCGGTAGCCGGTGGCGAGGACGACGGCGTCGGTGACGAGGCGGCTGCGGGTGCCCTGCTGGGTGTGTTCGAGGTGGAGTTCGACGCGGGTGGCGGCGACGCGGCCGGCGGTGCGGACGGTGACGCCGGGGGTGAGGGTGGTGTCGGGCCAGCCGCCGTGGAGGGTGCGGCGGTAGAGCTCGTCGTGGATGGCGCTGATGGTGTCGTGGTCGATGCCTTTGTGGAGTTGCCACTGCTGGGGGACGAGTTGGTCGCGGACGGTTTCGGGGAGGCCGTGGAAGTAGCGGGTGTAGTCGGGGGTGAAGTGTTCGAGGCCGAGTTTGGAGTACTCCATGGGGGCGAAGGCGGGGGTGCGGGCGAGCCAGTGGAGTTTTTCGCGTCCTTCGGGGCGGGCGCGCAGCAGGTCGAGGTAGATCTCGGCGCCGGACTGTCCGGAGCCGATGACGGTGATGTGTTCGGCGTCGAGGAGCCGGGTGCGGTGGTGGAGGTAGTCGGCGGAGTGGATGACGGGGGCGGTGCCGGCGTCGGCGAGGGGTTTGAGGGGTTCGGGGATGTGGGGTTCGGTGCCGATGCCGAGGACGAGGGCGCGGGTGTGGGCGCGGCCGAGGGCTTCGGCTTGGCCGTCGGCGTCGAGTTGGGTGAAGTCGACTTCGAAGTGGGCGCGTTGGGTGTTCCAGCGGACGGTGTCGACCTGGTGGCCGAAGTGGAGGCCGGGGAGTTGGCTGCTGACCCAGCGGCAGTAGGCGTCGTATTCGGTGCGGGGGATGTGGAAGCGCTCGGCGAAGTAGAAGGGGAAGAGGCGGTCGCGGGTGCGGAGGTAGTTGAGGAGGGTCCAGGGGCTGGTGGGGTCGGCGAGGGTGACGAGGTCGGCGAGGAAGGGGACTTGGAGGGTGGCGCCGTCGATGAGGAGGCCGGGGTGCCAGTGGAAGGCGGGGCGTTGGTCGTAGAAGGCGGTGGTGAGGGGGGTGGGGAGGCCGTGGGCGAGGGCGGCGAGGGAGAGGTTGAAGGGGCCGATGCCGATGCCGATGAGGTCGTGGGGCCGGTCGGTGTCGGGGGTGGGCCGGGGGGGCCGGGTGGTCATCGGGGGGTGCCGCTTTCGGTGAGTTCGGTGGCGAGGTCGGTGACGAGGGCGAGGAGGGTGTGCAGGTCCTCGGGGGTGGCGTGGGGGTTGAGGAGGGTGGCTTTGAGCCAGAGGCGGTCGTGGGTGCGGGTGCGGCCGAGGACGGCGTGGCCTCGGGTGAGGAGGGTGCGGCGGAGGGTGGCGACGGTGTGGTCGTCGGCGTGGGTGGGGCGGAAGAGGACGGTGGTGAGGGTGGGGCGTTCGTAGAGGTCGAGTGCGGGGTGTTTGGTGATGAGGTCGGCGAGGTGTTCGGCGGCGGCGCAGGTGCGGTCGATGAGGTCGGCGAGTCCGCTGCGGCCGAGGGCCTGGAGGGTGACGGCGATCTTGAGGGCGTCGGGGCGGCGGGTGGTGCGCAGGGAGCGGCCGAGGAGGTCGGGGAGGCCGGCTTCGGTGTCGTCGTCGGCGTTGAGGTAGGGGGCGTGGTGGTGGAGGGGGTGGAGGAGGCGGTGGTCGGGGACGGCGAGGATGCCCGCGGAGGCGGGTTGCCAGCCGAGTTTGTGGAGGTCGAGGGCGACGCTGTGGGCGCGGTCGATGCCGGTGAGTTTGTCGCGGTGGGTGGGGCTGAGGACGAGGGGTCCGCCGTAGGCGGCGTCGATGTGGAGTTCGGCGCCGTGGGCTTCGCAGAGGTCGGCGATCTCGGCGAGGGGATCGATTCTGCCGGTGTCGGTGGTGCCTGCGGTGGCGGTGACGAGGAGGGGGTGGGGTCCTCGGTGGTGGGCGAGGAGGTTGTCGAGGGCGCCGGGGTCGATGGTGCCGGTGGGTGCGGGGACGGTGAGGGGTTCGGGGAGGCCGAGGAGCCAGGCGGCGCGGGGGATGCTGTGGTGGACGTTGGTGCCGCAGACGGTTTGTACGGTGCCGTGGCGTTCGCGGGCGAGGAGCAGGGCGAGTTGGTTGGACTCGGTGCCGCCGGTGGTGACGAGGGCGTCGGGGCGGGGGCGGCGGGGGTAGACCTCGGCGGCGAGGGCGGCGGCGGTGTCGGCCTCGATGGTGGAGGCGGCGGGGGCCTGGTCCCAGGAGTCCATGGAGGGGTTGAGGGCGGAGGCCGCGAGGTCGGCGGCGGTGGCCAGGGCGAGGGGCGGGGTGTGGAGGTGGGCGGCGCAGCGGGGGTCCGCCGGGTCGGCCGCGCCTTCGGTGAGGGCGCCGACGAGGGTGGCGAGGGCGTGGTGGGCGCCGGTGCCGTGTTCGGGGATGACGGGGTCGAGGGCGGTGCGGGTGTGGGCGGCGACGGCGTCGGGTCCGCCGGCGGGGAGGGGTCCGTCGCGGCGTCGGGCGCCTTCCTGGAGGGCGGTGAGGACGGTGTCGATGAGGGGGCGCAGGGCGGTGGGTCCGGTGGTGGATCCGGCGAGTGCGGGGGTGGGCATGGGGGGCTGACCCTTCGGGTGCGCGCGGGTGGACATGTCAGCTTGTCCGGGTTTCGGGTGTCGTTGCCGGGGTGCCCGGTGATCTGAACCCGAAAGGGGGATGACGGGCTGGTGGGAGCGGGGTGTGGCGCGGCGGAGTGCTATGGGGTGCGGAGCCGGGGGGCGGGGGTGCCGGGGTGTCCGTGTCGTGCCTCGGGGAGGGCGCGGGGTGGGTCCGGGAGGCGTACGGGACGGGCGTGGTGCGGGTCCCGGACGGCTCCGGGGCGGCTCTTCGTCGGTGACGGGACGTCGCGGAGTGGGACGGCGCCGAATCACCGCTGGGTGAGGGTGCCGATGCCGAGGGCGAGGAGGACGACCGCGGTGGTCCTGGTGGTGTTGCGCGCGAAGCGGGGGCTGCGCAGGGCGGGCGCGGCGCGCCGGACGAGGAGGGCCCAGCCGAGGAGCCAGAGGGCGATGAGCAGGGCGTGGGCCGTGGCCAGGGTGAGAATCTGGGCGGCCAGGGGGTGGGCGTTGTCGATGAACTGCGGTACCAGCGTGAGGTAGATGGAGGCCGCCTTCGGGTTGAGGACGTTGCCGAGCAGGGCCTGGGCGTAGGCGGAGTTCGCGCGTGCGCGGAGGGACCGGCGGACGGGGGCACGTGTGGCTGCGGCACCTCCCCTCCGCGTACGTTCCGTCACGGCGCCCTCCGTCCGCGTACGTTCCCTCGCGGCGCCCTCCGTTCCCGTACGTTCCGTCACGGCGCCTTCCGTCGGCGGGTGTGCCCTCGGGATGGTGGTGTGCCAGGTCCACAGGCCGAGGCCGATGAGGTAGGCGGCGCCGAGGATGGTGACGGCGGTGAAGGCGTGGGGGGAGCGCATGAGGAGGGCGGCGAGGCCGGCCATGGCGAGTCCGGCGTGGACGTAGAGGCCGGTGACGGTGCCGAGGACGACGGGGAGGGCCTGGCGGCGGCCGTGGTCGGTGACGTGGCGCAGCAGGAGGGCCAGGCTGGCTCCGGGGGTGGCGACGAGGGGCAGGAGTGCCGTCAGGAACCCGAGGACGGCGTAGGGGTGGGCCACGTTTCCTCCGGGCCGGTGGTCGGACGGGTTCGGGCCCCGGCGCGGCGGTCGGCCGGCCGGGGCCCGGGTGCGACGGCGCCGTGGGACGGGCGGGCGGACCGTGGAAGGGTGCTGTGGCGCGGGGTCAGGGCACGACGCGGTAGTGGGTGGTCAGGCGGCGGTCGTCGTCGAGGAGGTGGAAGGCGAGGCCGGGCGGCTGGTCGCGGTCGACGGGGTGGTCGCCCTCCCAGGGCAGGCGCAGGGTCCAGGTGACGGCCGGCCCGACGATCAGGGGGCGGGCGGCGAAGGTCGAGGCGGCGGCGGTGTGGGCGTGTCCGGTGAGGACGGCGACGACGGCCGGGTGCCGGTCCAGGAGCGCGGCCAGCCGTTCGGGGTGTTCGAGCATGCTGGTGTCGGGCAGCGGGTGGTGGAGCGCGACGGGCGGCTGGTGGAAGGCGATCAGCGCCGGGGTGTGCGGGCGCAGTTCGGTGAGCCGGGCGTCGATCCAGTCGAGTGTCTCCGTGTCCAGGCGTCCTTCGTCACGGCCGGGGACGGTGGCGTCGCACATCAGGACGGCGGTGCCGGCGATGTGGTGGATCCGGTTGACGGGCGCGGTGTCGGGTGCCTCGCCGAGCAGGGCCTTGCGGTACGCGGGGCGCGCGTCGTGATTGCCGGGGCAGGTGAGCACGGGGAACGGGGCGTCGAGGATGTGTGCGGCTTCCTCGTACTCGGACTCCTCGCCGTGGTCGGCGATGTCTCCCGTGACCAGGAGGGCGTCGACGGGGTGGGGCAGGGCGCGCAGATGGTCCATGACGCGCCGGGCGCGTGCGGTGGCCCGTTCGGTTCCGTCCAGGTGCAGGTCGCTGATGTGTGCGAGCAGCAGGGTCATGTCCGTTCTCCCCCTCGGTGGCGGTGCGGGCCGCCGGTTCGGTGTGGGTGCGGTGGACCGCCCCCACTCCCCTGTCTAACGGAATTTCCAGCTTTACCGTTAGAGACTCTAGGGTGTGCACGGGAGTGTGATCAAGTGGTCGGCGATCGGACCGGGACGGGAGGGGAGGCGTTCGTGGAGCGCTGGCTGGCACTGGAACTGGCGAGCACGATCCGCCACGACGGGGACGGCGGGGTGGCGGACGACCTCGCGACGGTGCGGGGGACGACGCGGTGGCTGCGGGCGCAGTCCGGGCTGCCGGCCGGTCCGGGACCGTCCGGGGAGTTCACGGCGGACGAGGAGCTGCGGTCCGAGATCGTCGAACTGCGGCAGGCGGTGAGGGCGTTGTTCGCGCGGGCCGTCAGTCCCGGTCCGCCGAGCCCGGCGGACGCGGGCGCGCTGCCGCCGGCCGGCCGGGCGCTGGCCCGGCTCAACGCCGCCGCCGCCGGCGAACCGGTCGTCCCGCACCTGGACTGGCCGGCGGACGGTGTCCCCGCCACCCGGCTGCTGTCGGCCGAGGAGGATGCCCGGGTCCGTCTGCTGGCGGCCCTGGCGCGTGCCGCCATCGACTTCCTGAGCGGCCCCCGGCGCGAGTCGCTGCGGGCCTGCGCCGCGCCCAGGTGCGTGCGCTACTTCGTCAAGAGCCACGGACGGCAGGAGTGGTGCAAGCCGTCCTGCGGGAACCGCGCCCGGGCGGCCCGCCACTACCGCCGCATGCGCGCGGCGGGGGACGACGGCCCGGCCCCGTCCTGAACCGTCCGGCCCCCGGCCCCCAGCGGGCGACGACGGCCCCTGCCCGCCCCCACGCACTCGTGCCCGGCCCGCCCCGGTTCGGGGGCGGGCCGGGCACGGGTGGGGTGCGGCGCCGGGCGGGTGTCAGTGCGCTTCGCGTACGGCGAGGGCGCGGCGCAGGTCGTCGATCTGGTCGGCGAGTTTGCGGCGGAGGGCGGGGATGAGGCCCTGATCGGTGAGGGCCTGTTCGCCGAGGCGGAGGCTGTCGGCGTCGACGGCGTACGCGGGGAAGGCGTGCCGTCCGGCGGCTTCGGCGATGGCCGGGCCCCGGCGGACGGCGAGTGCGGTGGCGTCGGGGTAGAAGCGGGCCACGTACGGGGCGAGGAGTTCGGTCTGTTCGGGCTGCCAGAAGCCCTGGGCGGTGGCGGTGAACAGGTAGTTGGAGAGGGTGTCGTCGCTGAACATGGCCTGCCAGGCGGCGGCCTTGGCCTCGGGGTCGGGCAGGGCGGCGCGGCAGCGGGCGGCGCCTTCCTCGCCGGTGGCGCTGGGGTCGGCGTCGAGGGCGGCGTCGATGGCGGTGGTGTCGACGGCGCCGAGGACGGCGAGCCGGGTGAGGATGCGCCAGCGCAGTTCGGGGTCGAGTTCGGGGCCGCCGGGGACGGTGCCGTCGGCGAGCCACGCCTGGAGGGGGTCGGGCTGGGTGGCGGCGTCGATGAAGTGGCGGACGGCGACGAGGCGGAGTCCGGGGTGCGAGCCGTCCTCGGTGCGGCGGATGAGGTCGCGGCTGAGGGCGGTGAGGGTGGCGAGGGCGGCGGGCCGCTGTCCGGGGGCGAGGTAGCGGGCGGCGATCTGGGTGTCGGCGAAGGCGAGGACGCCCTGGAGGAGTGCGAGGTCGGTCTCGTGCGGCAGGTGGGTGCGGGCGGCGTCGAGGTAGGTGGTGGGGGCGAGTTCGCCGTCGCGGACCATGTCGCGGGCGGCGTTCCACACGACGGCGCGGGTGAGGGGGTCGGGGATGCCGCCGAGGTGGGTGAGGACGGTGTTCCAGGAGTCCGGGTCGACTCGGATCTTGGCGTAGGTGAGGTCCTGGTCGTTGAGGACGACGAGGGCGGGGCGGCGGCCGGGGCGGGTGACGGGGCCGTCGTGCGGGACCGGGATGTCGAAGCGGTCGCGCAGGACGAGCTGTCCGGGGCCGGGTTCGGTGCCGAGGGCGTGGTCGTAGGTGCCGACGGCGATGCGGTGGGGGCGGGTGCCGCGGTGGTCGACGGTGAGGGACCAGCCGGAGCCGGTGCCGGCGTCGGTGACCTCGGGGACGAGGGTGTCGACGCCGGTGGTGCGCAGCCACTTCTCGGCCCAGGCGTGGACGTCGAGTTCGGTGGCGGAGGCGAGGTTGTCGATGAAGTCGGCGAGGGTGGCGTTGGAGAACTTGTGGCGGGTGAAGTGGGTGTTGATGCCGGCCAGGAAGTCCTTCTCGCCGAGCCAGGCGACGAGCTGGCGCAGGGCGGAGGCGCCCTTGGCGTAGGAGATGCCGTCGAAGTTGAGCATCGCGGAGGCGGTGTCGGGGACGGCGGCGGGGTCGGGGGCGACGGCGTGGGTGGAGGGGCGCTGGTCGGCGTCGTATCCCCAGCCCTTGCGGGCGACGCCGAAGTCGACCCAGGTGTCGGTGTAGGCGGTTGCTTCGGCGAGGGTCTGGTAGCCCATGTACTCGGCGAAGGACTCGTTGAGCCAGATGTCGTCCCACCAGGCGAGGGTGACGAGGTCGCCGAACCACATGTGGGCCATTTCGTGGGCGATGACCATGCCGCGGGTCTGGCGTTCGGTGTCGGTGACGGCCGAGCGGTAGACGAATTCGTCGCGGAAGGTGACGAGCCCGGGGTTCTCCATGGCGCCGGCGTTGAACTCGGGGACGAACGCCTGGTCGTAGGAGTCGAACGGATAGGGCTCGTCGAACTTCTCCTGGAAGCGGTCGAAGCAGGCGCGGGTGATGTCGAGGATCTCGTCGGCGTCGGCGTCGAGGTGGGGGGCGAGCGAGCGGCGGCAGTGGATGCCGAAGGGCAGTCCGGCGTGTTCGGTGGTCACGGAGTGCCAGGGTCCGGCGGCGACGGCGACGAGGTAGGTGGAGACGGGCGGGGTGGGGGCCAGGGTCCAGCGGCCGTCGCCGTCGTGGTGGGCGATGCCGTTGCCGAGGACGGTCCAGCCTTCGGGGGCGGTGACGGTGAGGGCGAAGACGGACTTCAGGTCGGGCTGGTCGAAGGCGGCGAAGACGCGCTGGACGTCCTCCATGAAGAGCTGGGTGTAGACGTAGGTCTCGCCGTCGCTGGGGTCGGTGAAGCGGTGCATGCCCTCGCCGGTGCGGGAGTAGCGCATGGCGGCGTCGACGCGCAGTTCGTGGGGGCCGGCGGTGAGGCCGGTGAGGGGGAAGCGGTTCCCGGTGAGGCCGGCGGGGTCCAGCGGCTGTCCGTCGAGGGTGAGGGAGCGCAGGACCGCGGGCTTGATCTCGACGAACGTGTCACCGTCGGCGAGGGCGGTGAACCGGATGACGGTACGGGAGTCGAAGGTCTCCTCCCCCGCGGTGAGATCGAGGTCGATCGTGTACCGCTGTACGTCGAGGAACTGGGCTCGGGCCTGCGCTTCATCGCGCATCAGTACGGACATGGGTGCCATGCTGCCGTATGGGGTGGGCGGTGTGCAGGCGGGTTCACGGTGGGCTGACGCGAGGGTGCCGGGTTCGTGGCGGACGGGCCCTGCGGCGGGGTGCGCCGGTGACGTGGAGTGAGTGCGGGTGCGCGGGGTGTGCGCCGGCGGTCAGCTCTGGCCGGCGGATTCCTCGGCGATGCGTTCGTGGTGGCGGATGACCTCGGCGACGACGAAGTTGAGCAGCTTCTCCGCGAAGGCGGGGTCGAGGTGGGCGCTCTCGGCGAGCTGGCGGAGGCGGGCGATCTGGCGGGCCTCGCGGTCGGGGTCGGCCGGGGGGAGGTGGTGGGCGGCCTTGAGGTGGCCGACCTGCTGGGTGCACTTGAAGCGTTCGGCCAGCATGTGGACGACGGCCGCGTCGATGTTGTCGATGCTCTGGCGCAGCCGGGTGAGTTCGGCGCGTACGGAGTCGTCGATGTCGTTCGTGGTCATGGGCATCGAGCTTACGGGTTACGGGGTGAGCGTCGGCGGGTGATCGGGGTCCGGGACGCGGTCGCTCCAGCCGCCGGGGACGGCGCGGCCCTGCTGGGCGCGGAAGCGGACGGGGGCCATGCCGACGCGGCGGGCGAACAGGCGGGAGAAGTAGGCGGGGTCGTCGTAGCCGACGCGGCGGGCGACGGCGGCGACGGGCAGGTCGCCGGTGGCGAGGAGTTCCTTGGCGCGGCCGAGCCGGATGGCGAGGAGGTAGTCCTTGGGGCTGCATCCGGCGCCGCGGCGGACGGCGGTGCGCAGTTCGGCGGTGGTCATGCCGTGGCGTGCGGCGTGCTCGGCGACGGTCAGCGGCCGGAAGGCGTCGCGGGCCAGGGCCCGGAGCAGGGGGTCGCCGTCGGGGCCGTGGTCGGCGCGGGCCCGGCGCAGGGCGACGAGGAGTTCGTGGACGGCCGCCGCGGTCTCGACGTCCAGGAGGGGGTTGCCGCGTCGGGCGGCGCGGACGATGCGGCCGACGGCGGCGCGGGGGGCGGCGGTGTCGGAGAGGGGGACCAGGGGGCGCTCGGGTTCGATGCAGCCGAGTTCGGTGTAGGCGGCGGTGGCGGGACCGGTGAAGGCGACGAAGCTCTCGTCCCATCCGGTGGCGGGGTCGGCGCCGTAGTGGTGCGGGGTGCCCGGGGTCAGCCAGAGCAGGCTGGGCGCGGTGACGGTCAGCCGCCGCCCGTCGGGGCCGGCGATCCAGCCGCTGCCGGAGTGGACGACGACGGCGACGTGGTGGTCGAGGGTGCGGGGGCCGACGGGCGGCAGGGTGCCGTGCTGGAGGCCGACGCCGAGGCAGACCAGGCCGAGGCGGTGGTGGAGCGGGCTGGGCGTGAAGAAGCGCATCCAGGTGCGGTACATCGGCCTCTTCGCTCCCCGCTGGTCCTGTCCGTGTGCGGTGTGCCCGGTGACCAGGCGGTTGTCCAAGCAGCCACGATCTTTGTCCATGGACCGGCGGCACGCCAGGGGTGAGGCTGGACCGAGGAATTCCGCATCGGCAGGGAACGGGCACCATGGCTGACTTCACCGTCGGGGACGACGACTTCCGGATCGACGGCAGGCCGGTGCGCCTGCTGTCGGGGGCGCTGCACTACTTCCGGGTGCACGAGGGGCAGTGGGGGCACCGGCTGGCGATGCTGCGGGCGATGGGCCTGAACTGCGTGGAGACGTACGTCCCGTGGAATCTGCACGAGCCGCGTCCGGGGGACTTCCGGGACGTCGGGGCGCTGGGGCGGTTCCTGGACGCGGCGCACCGGGCCGGGCTGTGGGCGATCGTGCGCCCGGGGCCGTACATCTGCGCCGAGTGGGAGAACGGCGGTCTGCCGGTCTGGGTGACGGGGCGGTTCGGGCGGCGGGTGCGGAGCCGTGACGAGGGGTATCTCGACGCGGTGCGGGCCTGGTTCGCGGAGCTGCTGCCGCAGGTGGTGGCGCGGCAGATCGGCCGGGGCGGTCCGGTGGTGATGGTGCAGGCGGAGAACGAGTACGGGAGCTTCGGCACGGACGCGGTGTATCTGCGCCGGGTGGCGGATCTGCTGGTCGGGCTGGGGGTGGACGTGCCGCTGTTCACCTCGGACGGGCCGGAGGACCACATGCTCACCGGCGGTTCGGTGCCCGGTCTGCTGGCGACGGCGAACTTCGGTTCGGGGGCGCGGGAGGCGTTCGGCGTGCTGCGCCGGCACCGGGCGGCGGGCCCGCTGATGTGCATGGAGTTCTGGTGCGGCTGGTTCGCGCACTGGGGTGCGCCGCCGGTCGTACGGGAACCGGAGGAGGCGGCGGCGGCGCTGCGGGAGATCCTGGAGTGCGGGGCGTCGGTGAACCTGTACATGGCGCACGGCGGGACGAACTTCGCCGGCTGGGCGGGCGCGAACCGGTCGGGTCCGCTCCAGGACCAGGGGTTCCTGCCGACGGTGACGTCGTACGACTACGACGCGCCGGTGGACGAGTACGGGCGGGCCACGGAGAAGTTCCGGCTGATGCGGGAGGTGCTGGCCGGGTACGCGGACGGTCCGCTGCCGCCGCTGCCGCCCGCGCCGGCCGGGCTGCCGCCGGTCCGGGCGGCGCTGACCGAGTGGCTGCCGCTGGCGGGCGTCCTCGAGGCGCTGGGCGATCCGGAGTGCGGGCCGTCGGGGGTGCCGCCGACCTTCGAGGAGCTGGGCGTGGACCGGGGGCTGGTGCGCTACCGGGTGTCGGTGCCGGGACCGCGCCGCCCGTATCCGCTGTCCGTGGCGGGGCTGCGGGACCGGGCGGTGGTGTTCGTGGACGGGGTGCGCCGGGGTGTCCTGGACGAGGCGGACGCCACGCTGCCGGAGCCGGTGGCGGGTCCGGCCGAGGTGGAGCTGTGGGTGGAGTCGCTGGGGCGGGTCAACTACGGGCCCCGGCTGGGCGAGCCGAAGGGGATCACCGGGGGTGTGCTGCACGAGCGGCAGTACCTCCACGGGGTGCGGGCGAGGGCGCTGCGGCTGGACGCGTTCGACGTGCCGGGTGCGGTGGCGGGCCTGGCGTTCGTCCCGGTCGACGGGTCGGGCGGGACCGGGCTGTACCGGGGGTTGTTCGAGGTCGCCGACGCGTCGGCGGCGGACCACGCGGGGCTGGAACTGCCGGGCTGGACCCGGGGGTTCGTGTGGGTGAACGGTTTCTGTCTGGGGCGCTACTGGGCGGCGGGCCCGCAGCGGACGCTGTACGTGCCGGGTCCGGTGCTGCGGGACGGCGCCAACGAGGTGTGGGTGCTGGAGCTGGAGGCGGCGGCGCCGTACGTACGGCTGGGTCCGGGGCTGCCGCCGGGGGCGGGCGCGGGCGGTTGAGGAATCGGGCCCGGGGCTACAGTGGGGGAAACTCGGCGCCTGCGAGCGGGGGTACGGACATGGCGGACGGGCCCCACGGCAGTCCGGTGGTGCACGGTTTCCCCCATCTGGACACGGTCCGTTCGGCGATCACGGCGCTGTACCGGCGGCTCTCCCCGGACGGGGTGCGGCGGTTCGCACCGAGTCTGGCGCCCGTCGAGGCCGCGTTCGCGGACACGGACGATCTGCATCTGGGCGCGCAGCGGGTGGCGCGGGCGATGGTGCGCCACTTCCGGCTGCCGGACGCGCGGGTGATCGTGGCGTTCCGGTCGATGGAGCACGCGGGCAGTGTCGAACTCGCCGCGGGTCCGGAGTACTTCGTGGAGCTGAACGACCGGTTCCGTACGCATCGGCGGGACATCGGCGCGGCGCTGTCGCACGAGGTGACGCATGTGCTGCTGCACCGACTCGGTCTGGAGTTCCCGGGCACCCGGGACAACGAGATCCTGACGGACACGGCGGCGGCGTATCTGGGGGCGGGGTGGCTGCTGCTGGACGCGTTCCGTCAGGACGCGGTGTCCAGTCAGAAGCTGGGCTATCTCACCCCCGAGGAGTTCGGGTACGTGCTGGCCAAGCGGGCGATGGCCTTCGACGAGGACCCCTCGCCGTGGTTCACCAGCCCCCAGGCGTACACGGCGTACACCGAGGGCCGGGCCCGCGCGCTGCGGGAGAGCGCCCAGCCGCCGCTGACGGCCGCGGGCTGGGCGGGCCGCCGCCGGTACGCGAAGGACCGCCGGCACGCCCAGGACCACCCCGGCGGCGGCTCCTCCCCCGGTGTGCCGTACGCGTTCGAGGCGGGCGCTGACGGGCTGCGGGTGGCGTTCGCGTGCCCGACCTGCCACCAGCGCAACCGGGTTCCGGTCCGGGGCCGGGTGCGGGCCCGCTGCGCGCTGTGCCGCACGGTGCTGGACTGCACGACCTGACACCGCGTCCGGGATCCGCCGCCGTACGGCTTAGAGTCGGAAGGTGAAGGACGACCCGGAGGGGAGGCTTCCGGTCCCGGCGGACGGACCGGCGCTGTTCGACGCCCTGTACGAGGACGACGACGCCGTCGTCCGTGTGCTGCGCTCCGGGGTGTCCGCCGAGTCGGTGGACGAGGAGGGGGCGAGCGCGCTCTATCTCGCGGCGGTCTCGGACCGTCCCGGCGCGGTGCGGCTGCTGCTGGCGGCGGGGGCGGACCCGGACCGGGCGTGCGGCCCGGACCACGGTGATCTGCCGCTGTGCGGGGCGGCGTGCGGGGGCCACACGGAGGTGGTGGAGGCGCTGCTGTCGGCCGGGGCCCGGCCCGATCTGCCGGAGCAGTTCGGCTTCACGGCGCTGCGCTGGGCGGTCGGTCTCGGCCACGCCCGTACGGCCGAGGCGCTGCTCGCGTACGGCGCCGATCCCTGTCGGCCCGGCCCCGAGGGCGATCCGCCGCTGCTCGTCGCGGTCCGCCGGGGTTCGCTGCCCACGGTCCGCGCCCTGCTGCGCCACGGCGCCGGGAACCCGCCCGGCGCACGCGCGGCGGCGCTCGCCGAGGCCCTGCGCCTGCTCCGCACGGACCTGGAGCAGGAGCTGCGGGCGGGGCTGCGTGAGCTGTACGGGGACGCGGAGGGGGTCGTGGTCGTGGTGCGCCGGACGGTCGTGGACGGCGGTCTCACGCTGACCGCCGAACTGCTCCGGGACGGCCGCCCGTCGGCCGGCCGGGACCAGCAGACCGGGCACGGTGCGATCGCCACGGTGCTGGAGCGGGAGCTGGGGCGGCCGGCCCCGTACGAGGAACTGGCCCGGCGCGCGCTGCGCTGGGGCGATCCGGGGCTGGAGGACTGGCGGGTGTGCGTCGAGGCCCTGCGCGAGCGGGACGACGAGGAGACGCTCCGGGCGGCACGGGCCTGGTGCGCGGACCCCGACCCGGCACGGCGTGCTCTGGGGGCGGCGGTGCTGGCGGGGCGGCCCGCCGTCTAGGGCGGGGCTCCGGGGGCGCCGACTCCGCGCGGAACGGCCGACGGGCACGGTGCCTCGGGCCGAAGCCCGTGCACCGTGCCCGTCGCCGGTCGTTCACCGCCCCGGGGCGTCAGGCCGCGCGGCGGCCTCGTGCCGGGGCTCCGCCGCGGCCCGCGCCGCCACCGGAGCGTCCGGAACCGGCGGCACGGCCGGCGCCGCCCGTCCGGCCCGCGTCCCGGGAGCGGCCCGAGCCCTCGGCACGGCCGCCGGCGGACCGGCCGCCGGCCGACCGGCCGGTGCCGGTCGTGGTGCGGGTGCCGCCGTCACCGGTGGTGGCCGCGGTGCCGCCGGAGCGCCTGCCCCGGCCCCGGCCGCCGGAGCGGGACGCGCCGGAGCCGGTGCGCTGCTTGGGCGGGGTGGGCTGCGGGACCTCGATCACGACGGCGACGCCGGAGGGCTCGCGGGCCCCCGTGATCCGGGTGAGTTCCTCGTCGGCGGAGGTGATCCGGGTGGTGCGGGGGGCGATGCCCGCGTCCCGCATCAGCCGGTTCATCTCGTGCTTCTCGTCGGGCAGGACCAGGGTGACCACGCTGCCGGACTCCCCCGCGCGGGCGGTGCGGCCGCCCCGGTGGAGGTAGTCCTTGTGGTCGGTGGGCGGGTCCACGTTGACGACGAGGTCGAGGTCGTCGACGTGGATGCCCCGGGCCGCCACGTTCGTCGCGACGAGCGCGGTGACCTGGCCGGTCTTGAACTGGTCCAGGGTCCGGTTGCGCTGCGGCTGCGAACGCCCGCCGTGCAGGGCCGCGGCCCGCACCCCGCTGGCCAGCAGCCGCTTGGCGAAGCGGTCGGCGGCGCGCTTGGTGTCGACGAACATGATGACGCGCCCGTCGCGGGCGGCGATCCGGGTGGCGACGGCCTTCTTGTCGGTCTCGTCCAGGACATGGAGGACGTGGTGCTCCATGGTCGTGACGGCACCGGCCGACGGGTCGACGGAGTGCACCACCGGGTCGGTCAGGAACATCCGGACGAGCCGGTCGATGTTCTTGTCCAGGGTCGCCGAGAACAGCATCCGCTGCCCGTCCGGCTCGACCTGCTTGAGCAGGGCGGTGACCTGCGGCATGAAGCCCATGTCGGCCATCTGGTCGGCCTCGTCGAGGACGGTGATCGCGACCTCGTCCAGCCGGCAGTCGCCGCGCTCGATGAGGTCCTTGAGCCGGCCGGGCGTGGCGACGAGCACCTCGGCGCCCCGGCGCAGGGCCGTGGACTGCTTGGTGATCGACATGCCGCCGACGACGGTGGCCAGCCTCAGCTGGAGCGAGGTGGCGTACGGGGTCAGCGCGTCGGTGACCTGCTGGGCGAGCTCGCGCGTCGGGACGAGGACGAGGGCCAGCGGGGCCTTGGGCTCGGCGCGGCGCCCGGCGGTGCGGGCCAGCAGCGCGAGGCCGAAGGCGAGGGTCTTGCCGGAACCGGTGCGGCCCCGGCCGAGGATGTCCCGGCCCGCCAGCGAGTTCGGCAGGGTGGCGCCCTGGATCGGGAACGGGTCGGTGACGCCCTGCGCGGCAAGGGTTTTCAGCAGGGCGGCGGGCATGTCCAGCTCGGCGAACGCCTCGACGGCGGGCAGTGCGGGGGTTGTCGTTTCGGGCAGGGCGAACTCACCCTGCGGCGGCGTGGCCCTGCGACGGGGCGACGCCTTGCCGGATCCCTTGCCGGAACCCTGCGCGGTTGCCTTGGCCCGGACCGGGCCGCGCCCCCTCGACGGGCGGGTGCGGGCGGGACGGTCCTGGCGTTCGGAGCGGGTCATACGAAATTGCCCTCCTGGGGACAGCACAAACCGGGACCCGCACCGTTCGCGGTGCGGGTCCCGGCTGCGAGATATGCGTCAGGCGATCAGGCCGGGACGATGTTCTCCGCCTGGGGGCCCTTCTGGCCCTGCGTGACGTCGAAGGAGACCTTCTGGCCCTCCTGCAGCTCACGGAAGCCCGAGGCGTTGATGTTCGAGTAGTGGGCGAAGACGTCGGCGCCGCCGCCGTCCTGCTCAATGAAGCCGAAGCCCTTTTCCGAGTTGAACCACTTCACGGTTCCCGTAGCCATGTCGATCTCCTCATAGGTGCAGTGCCGGAAATCCGCACTTTACGAATTCCAAGTCGCCGCATTGAGCCCCACCCGGAGAAAGCCGGAAAACAATAAAGCGCCTGACGAAGCATTCCCGTCAGGCGCGCATAAAGTTCATGGGTACCAAAACTGCAACGCCCCCACCGTAGCACGAACCGCCGCCCGGCGGGGGGACACGCCGTACCGCCGGGCCGTGGACGCGGTGCGCGCCCGGGTTCAGGGGCGCAGGGCGATGCCGTCCAGGACCATCGAGAGGTACTGGCGGGCGATCTCCTCGGGGCTGTGCCGGCCGCCGGGCCGGTACCAGGACGCGGCGACCCAGACGGTGTCGCGGACGAAGCGGTACGTCAGCCGGACGTCGAGGTCGGCCCGGAAGACCCGGTCGGCGACCCCGCGCTCCAGGGTGCCGAGCCAGGCCGTCTCGAACCTGCGCTGGGACTCGGCGAGGTAGTGGAACCGGGGCTGGCCGGCCAGGTGCGCGGACTCCTTCTGGTAGATGGCGACGGCGGCGCGGTGCCGGTCGATCTCGCGGAAGGACTCCGTGACGAGTGCCTCGATGGTCTCCCGGGGACCGAGCCCGGCGGCCAGGACGGCGTCGTACCCCTCCCAGAGTTCGTTCAGGAAGGTGGAGAGGATCTCGTCGAGCATCGATTCCTTGGAATCGAAGTGGTAGTAGAGGCTGCCCGCGAGCATGCCGGCCTCGTCCGCGATGCGGCGGACGGTCGTGGCGTTGTATCCCTGGGCGGCGAACACCTCGGCGGCGGTGGCCAGCAGTTCGCCGCGGCGCTCGGGCGACGGGGCTCCCTGGGGCTTCTTCTTGGTAGGCACCCGCCCATTGTCCGCCCGGCGCCGCGGGAGCCTCCGTCAGGCCGGGGCGTCGTCGTTGCCCCGGCGGACCTCGCGCACCGGGCGGCCGGGGTTCCAGGTCCGGATGATCAGGGTGTCGCCGCCCTCCAGTCCGATGCGGACCACTTCGGTCAGCTCCGCCCGGAAGAGGTGGAAGGGCTCGGGCGGATGCACCTCTTCGATGTAGCGGGCGAGCAGGCCGGGGTCGGTCACCTCCACCGCGCGCCCGGAGATGCGGACGTCCCCGTCGGCCATCTCGGCATCGGGTCCGGGATTGGCGTGCAGGGAGAAGCGGGGGTCGCGGCGCAGGTCCAGGGCCTTGAGGGAGTGGGGCATCATCCCGAGGAGCGCCTCGCCGAGCCGGAACTCGATTTCGAGGCCGGCCAGCCGGGGCGAGCCGTCCGCGCGGAGGGTCCCGAGGACGTGGTGCTTGTACTGGCCGAAGCGGCGCTCGACGGTGTCGGCGAACGCGGGCTCGGCCGTCCGGAAGTCCGCCCAGGAAGCGGAGAGCGTGACGGGTGTGGTGGTCATGGACCCATCGAACCCGGTAATCCCGACATCCTCTGTCCGGATGCCGCGCATGTCCCGGGTGAGCGCCCCGGGCGGGGCCGGGAACCACCCGGGCGGAGTCCGAAACCCGGATGTGCCCGGCCCCGGCGGGTTCGCTATCTTGATCGCCGCCGCCCCCACCGGCCTCTCGTCCCATTTGCTGAAGGAGCCGGCCATGGAGGCCGCCGTCACCACGTGCTACCGCCATCCGTCGTACGAGACGTATGTGAGCTGCACCCGCTGCGAGCGCTTCATCTGCCCGGACTGCATGCGCGAGGCGGCCGTGGGCCACCACTGCGTGGAGTGCGTGAAGGAGGGGCGGCGTTCGGTGCGGCAGGCCCGGACGGTGTTCGGCGGCACGGTGGCGCGCTCCGCGGTGCCCGTGGTCACGTACGCGCTGATCGGGCTGAACGTCCTGGCGTATCTGGCCGAGCTGGTCAGGCCGGGGCTCGTCGGCCGGTTCGAGATGCTGGGAGCCGGGCTGACCGGCCCGGACGGGACCGCGTACGTCCATGTGCACGCGGACTACCCGCCCGGTTTCCACGAGACGGGGCTGGTGGCCGGTGAGTGGTACCGGCTGCTGACGGGCGCCTTCCTGCATCTGCCGCCGGACGCCTCCTCGTTCGGCGCGCTGCCGTTCGGGGTGCTGCACATCCTGTTCAACATGTACGCCCTGTGGAACCTGGGCCGGGTCGTCGAGGAGCAGCTGGGGCGGGCGCGGTTCCTCGCGCTGTATCTGCTGTCGGCGCTGGGCGGTTCGGTGCTGGTCTATCTGATCGCGCCGTACGACGGCGCGGTGGGCGCCTCGGGGGCGGTGTTCGGCCTCGCGGCGTCGTTCTACGTGATCAACCGCCGGCTGGGCCGGGACATGGCGGCGGTCAACCGGTTCCTGGCCGGGTTCCTGGTGTGGATGGTGGTGTCGGCGGGCTTCACGTCCTGGCAGGGGCATCTGGGCGGGCTGCTGACGGGTGCGGCGGTGACCGTCGTGTACGCGTACGCCCCCGGCCCGCGCCGGACCCCGTTCCAGGCCGCCGGATGTGTGGTGCTGGGCGCGGTGCTGGCGCTGTTGGTCGTGCTGAAGACCTCCGCCCTGACAGGCTGAGGGGCATGCGCGACCTGAGGTCCCCGGTCCGGCGGCTGCACCCTCTGGACCGGCTGGCGGGCGGGCTGCTGGCCCTGGGCGTCCTGGCGGTGGTCACGGGGCTGCTGCCCCGGGAGCGGGCGGGAGAGCAGCTGGGCCGACTGGGTCCGCTGCTGGTGTTCCTGGCCACCGTGATCGTGCTGGCGGAACTGGCGGGGCGGGCCAGGGTCTTCGATCTGGTGGCGGCCCGGGTGGCGCGGGCCGGGCGGGGCCGCTATCCGCTGCTGTTCGCGCTGTGCGTGGGCTTCGCCTCGCTCACCACGATCACCCTGAACCTGGACACCACGGCGGTGCTGCTGACCCCGGTGATGCTGGCGCTCGCCACCCGGGTGGGCATCGCGGCGCTGCCGCTGGCGATGACGACGGTGTGGCTGGCCAATACGGCGAGTCTGCTGCTGCCGGTGTCGAATCTGACGAATCTGCTGGCGGCGGACCGGGTGGCGCTCTCCCCCGCGGGACTGGCCGCGGTGATGTGGCTGCCGCAGCTGGCGGCGGTCGGGGTGACCGCCCTGTGCCTGTGGGTCTTCTACTGGCGCCGGGGCCGGCGCGGCGCGGACCGCTACACCCCGCCCGCCCCGCCGGAGGTCGAGGATCCGGTGCTGCTGCGGATCTGCGCGGCGGCCTGCGCCGGTTTCCTGCTGGCGATCCTGGTGGTGGACGTGCCGCTGTGGGCGGCGTCGCTGGTGGCGATGGCGGTCGTCGTGGCCGCGTACGCGGTGCGGGACAGGGCGGCGTTGCGGCCCTCGCTGATCCCGTGGCGGCTGCTGGTGCTGGTGCCGGGGATGTTCCTGGTGGTGGAGACGGTGAACGCGCACGGGCTGCACGAGCTGCTGGTGCGGGCGCTGGGCACGGACGGCGGCCTCGCCGGGATGCTGCGCACGGCCGGGGTGGGGGCGGCCCTGGCGAACGTGCTGAACAACCTGCCGGCGTACGTGGCGGGCGAGGCCGTCGTCCCTGCGGGCAACCACGGGCAACTGCTGGCCCTGCTGGTCGGGGTCAACGCGGGGTCGGTCGTCACCCCGTGGGGGTCGCTGGCGACGCTGCTGTGGTTCGAGCGGTGCCGCTGGCACGGGACGAGGATCGATGGGCGGCGGTTCGTGCTGACCGGTCTGGTGGTCGCGCTGGGCGCGACGGCCGCGGCCACCTGCGCGCTGGCCCTGACGGCCTGAGCCGGGGCGCGGAACCGCCCCCGGACGCGCCACGGCGCCTGCCGGGGTCCGGTCGGGGACGGGCAGGCGCCGTGTTCAGTTCCGCACGCCGTTGTGCGGGACGTCGGTGGGCCGGATCAGACCGTCAGTGCGCGGTCCGTCGGGCGGATCGGGGCCGGCAGGGCGCTGGCTCCGGTCAGGTAGCGGTCCACTCCGCGGGCGGCGGAGCGGCCCTCGGCGATGGCCCAGACGATCAGGGACTGGCCGCGGCCGGCGTCTCCGGCGACGAAGACGCCGTCGACGTTGGTCGCGTACTCCTCGTCGCGGGCGATGTTGCCCCGGGCGTCGAGCTCCAGTCCGAACTGCTGGACCAGGCCGTTGGACTGGTCGGTTCCGGTGAAGCCCATCGCGAGGGTGACCAGCTGTGCGGGGATCGTCCGCTCGGTGCCGGGCTTCTGCTCCAGCTTACCGTCCTTGAACTCCACCTCGATGAGGTGGAGGGCCTGGACGTTGCCGTCCTCGTCGCCCTCGAAGCGGGTGGTCGAGACGGAGTAGACCCGCTCGCCGCCCTCCTCGTGCGCGGAGGTGACCTTGTAGAGCATGGGGAAGGTCGGCCAGGGCTGGTTGGCGTTCCGCTCCTCGCCCGGCTTGGGCATGATCTCCAGCTGGGTGACGGAGAGCGCGCCCTGGCGGTGGGCGGTGCCGACGCAGTCGGCGCCGGTGTCGCCGCCGCCGATGACGACGACGTGCTTGCCCTCGGCGGTGATCGGGGAGACCGTCAGGTCGCCCTCCTGCACCTTGTTGGCGAGCGGCAGGTACTCCATCGCGAAGTGCACGCCGTTCAGCTCACGGCCCGGGACGGGCAGGTCGCGGGAGACGGTGGCGCCGGCCGCGACGACGACGGCGTCGTAGCGGCGCCGCAGCTTCGCGGCGTCGATGTCCTTGCCGATCTCGATCTCGGTGCGGAACTTGGTGCCTTCCGCGCGCATCTGCTGGATGCGGCGGTTGATGTGCGACTTCTCCATCTTGAACTCGGGGATGCCGTAGCGGAGGAGTCCCCCGATGCGGTCCGCGCGCTCGTAGACGGCCACGGTGTGGCCGGCCCGGGTCAGCTGCTGGGCGGCGGCGAGTCCGGCCGGGCCGGAGCCGATGACGGCCACGGTCTTGCCGGAGAGGCGCTCGGGCGGCTGCGGGGTGACGTCGCCGCTGTCCCACGCCTTGTCGATGATGGAGACTTCGACGTTCTTGATGGTGACGGCCGGCTGGTTGATGCCGAGGACGCACGCCGACTCGCAGGGGGCCGGGCAGAGCCGCCCGGTGAACTCCGGGAAGTTGTTCGTGGCGTGCAGCCGCTCGGAGGCGGCGGTCCAGTCCTCGCGGTAGGCGTAGTCGTTCCACTCGGGGATGAGGTTTCCGAGCGGGCAGCCGTTGTGGCAGAACGGGATGCCGCAGTCCATGCAGCGGCCGGCCTGCTTGCTGATGATCGGGAGCAGGGAGCCGGGAACGTAGACCTCGTTCCAGTCCTTGACGCGCTCGCCGACCGGGCGGGTCCGCGCGACCTCGCGCCCGGTGGTCAGGAAGCCCTTGGGGTCAGCCATGGGTCGCCGCCTCCATCATCTTCTCGGTGGTCTCCTGCTCGGAGAGACCGGCGAGCTCAGCGGCTTCCTTGGCGGCGAGCACGGCCTTGTAGGTGGACGGGATGATCTTGCTGAAGCGGGTCACGGCGGTGTCCCACTCGGCGAGGAGCTTCTCGGCGACCGTGGAGCCGGTCTCCTCCTGGTGGCGGCGCACGACGTCGTGCAGCCACTGCTTGTCGGTGTCGCTCGGCTCCTCGACGGCGCCGAGGTTGCCGGCGTTGACGTGGTCGCGGTTCAGGTCGATGACGTAGGCGACACCGCCGGACATGCCGGCCGCGAAGTTGCGTCCGGTCTCGCCGAGGACGACCGCGTGGCCGCCGGTCATGTACTCGCAGCCGTGGTCGCCCACGCCCTCCGAGACGACGGTGGCGCCGGAGTTGCGGACGCAGAAGCGTTCGCCGGTGCGGCCGCGGAGGAACAGTTCGCCGCCGGTGGCGCCGTAGGCGATGGTGTTGCCCGCGATGGTGGAGTACTCGGCGAGGTGGTCGGCGCCCCGGTCCGGGCGGACGACGATCCGGCCGCCGGACAGGCCCTTGCCGACGTAGTCGTTGGCGTCGCCCTCCAGGCGCAGCGTGACCCCGCTGGGGAGGAAGGCGCCGAAGGACTGGCCTGCGGAGCCGGTGAAGGTGATGTCGATGGTGTCGTCGGGCAGGCCCGCGCCGCCGAACTTCTTCGTCACCTCGTGACCGAGCATGGTGCCCACGGTCCGGTTGATGTTGCGGATGGCGACCTGGGCGCGGACCGGCTGGGCGGACTCGGCGCCGTCGGCGCCGAGCGCGTCCGCGGCGAGCCGGATCAGCTCGTTGTCGAGGGCCTTGGCGAGGCCGTGGTCCTGCTCGGTGTTCCGGTGGCGGACGGCGCCCTCGGGCAGCTCCGGCACGTGGAACAGCGGGGCCAGGTCCAGTCCCTGGGCCTTCCAGTGGCTGACCGCGCGGTCGGTGTCGAGGAGTTCGGCGTGGCCGACGGCCTCCTCGATCGAGCGGAAGCCCAGCTCGGCGAGGAGCTCGCGGACCTCCTGGGCGATGAACTCGAAGAAGTTGACGACGTACTCGGCCTTGCCCGAGAAACGGTCGCGCAGGACCGGGTTCTGGGTGGCGATGCCGACCGGGCAGGTGTCGAGGTGGCAGACGCGCATCATGACGCAGCCGGAGACGACGAGCGGCGCGGTGGCGAAGCCGAACTCCTCGGCGCCCAGGAGGGCGGCGATGACGACGTCGCGGCCGGTCTTGAGCTGGCCGTCGGTCTGCACGACGATGCGGTCGCGCAGGCCGTTGAGCAGCAGCGTCTGCTGGGTCTCGGCGAGGCCCAGCTCCCAGGGGCCGCCCGCGTGCTTCAGCGAGGTGAGCGGGGAGGCGCCCGTTCCGCCGTCGTGGCCGGAGATGAGGACGACGTCCGCGTGGGCCTTGGAGACACCGGCGGCGACCGTGCCGACGCCGACCTCGGAGACCAGCTTCACATGGATGCGGGCGGCCGGGTTGGCGTTCTTGAGGTCGTGGATCAGCTGGGCCAGGTCCTCGATGGAGTAGATGTCGTGGTGCGGCGGCGGGGAGATCAGGCCGACGCCCGGGGTGGAGTGCCGGGTCTTGGCGACCCACGGGTAGACCTTGTGGCCGGGCAGCTGGCCGCCCTCGCCGGGCTTGGCGCCCTGGGCCATCTTGATCTGGATGTCGTCCGCGTTGACCAGGTACTCGCTGGTGACGCCGAAGCGGCCGGAGGCGACCTGCTTGATCGACGAGCGGCGGGCCGGGTCGTAGAGCCGGTCCGCGTCCTCGCCGCCCTCGCCGGTGTTGGACTTGCCGCCCAGCTGGTTCATGGCGATGGCGAGGGTCTCGTGCGCCTCGCGGGAGATGGAGCCGTACGACATGGCGCCGGTGGAGAAGCGCTTGACGATCTCGGAGACGGGCTCGACCTCGTCGACGTCGATCGACGGGCGGTCGGAGGTGAAGCCGAACAGGCCGCGGAGCGTCATCAGGCGCTCGGACTGCTCGTTCACCCGGTCCGTGTACTTCTTGAAGATGTCGTACCGGCGGTTGCGGGTGGCGTGCTGGAGGCGGAAGACCGTCTCCGGGTCGAACAGGTGCGGTTCGCCCTCGCGGCGCCACTGGTACTCGCCGCCGATCTCCAGCGCGCGGTGCGAGGCGGAGATGCCGGAGGCCGGGTAGCCCTTGGCGTGCCGGGCGGCGACCTCCTTGGCGATGACGTCGAGGCCGGCGCCGCCGATCTTGGTGGCGGTGCCGTTGAAGTACGTGGCGACGAACTCCTCGTCGAGGCCGACGGCCTCGAAGACCTGGGCGCCCCGGTAGGAGGCGACCGTGGAGATGCCCATCTTGGACATGACCTTGAGGACGCCCTTGCCGAGGGCGTAGATCAGGTTCCGGATGGCCTGCTCGGGCTCGATGCCCTCGATGAACGTACCGGCTCGGACCAGGTCCTCGACGGACTCCATGGCGAGGTACGGGTTGACCGCGGCGGCGCCGTAGCCGATGAGCAGGGCGACGTGGTGGACCTCGCGGACGTCCCCGGCCTCGACCAGTAGCCCGACCTGGGTGCGCTGCTTGGTGCGGATGAGGTGGTGGTGGACGGCGGAGGTGAGCAGCAGCGAGGGGATCGGCGCGTGCTCGGCGTCGGAGTGCCGGTCGGAGAGGACGATCAGGCGGGCGCCGTCCTCGATGGCGGTGTCGACCTCGGCGCAGATGGCGTCGATGCGGGCGGCGAGGGCCTCGCCGCCGCCGCTCACCCGGTAGAGACCGGAGAGGGTGGCGGCCTTCATGCCCGGCATGTCGCCGTCGGCGTTGATGTGTATGAGCTTGGCCAGCTCGTCGTTGTCGATCACCGGGAAGGGGAGCGTGACGCTGCGGCAGGACGCGGCGGTCGGCTCCAGGATGTTGCCCGCGGGGCCCAGCGAGGAGCGCAGCGAGGTGACGAGCTCCTCGCGGATGGCGTCCAGCGGCGGGTTGGTGACCTGGGCGAACAGCTGGGTGAAGTAGTCGAAGAGCAGCCGGGGCCGGGCGGAGAGCGCGGCGATCGGCGAGTCGGTGCCCATGGAGCCGAGCGGTTCGCCGGCGGTGCGGGCCATCGGGGCGAGGATGACGCGCAGCTCTTCCTCGGTGTAGCCGAAGGTCTGCTGGCGGCGGGTGACGGAGGCGTGCGTGTGCACGATGTGCTCCCGCTCGGGGAGGTCCTCCAGCTCGATCTCGCCGGTCTCCAGCCACTCCTCGTAGGGCTGCTCGGCGGCGAGGGCGGCCTTGATCTCGTCGTCCTCGATGATGCGGTGCTCGGCGGTGTCGACGAGGAACATCTTGCCGGGCTGGAGGCGGCCCTTGCGGACGACCTTGGCCGGGTCGATGTCCAGGACGCCGACCTCGGAGGAGAGGACGACGAGTCCGTCGTCGGTGACCCAGTAGCGGCCGGGGCGCAGGCCGTTGCGGTCCAGGACCGCGCCGACCTGGGTGCCGTCGGTGAAGGTGACGCAGGCCGGGCCGTCCCAGGGCTCCATCAGGGTGGAGTGGTACTGGTAGAAGGCGCGCCGGGCCGGGTCCATGGAGTCGTGGTTCTCCCACGCCTCGGGGACCATCATCAGCACCGAGTGGGGCAGCGAGCGCCCGCCGAGGTGGAGCAGCTCCAGGACCTCGTCGAAGGAGGCCGAGTCGGAGGCGTCGGGGGTGCAGACGGGGAAGATCCGGTCCAGGCTCTCCGCGCCGAAGAGGTCGGAGGCGAGCTGGGACTCGCGGGCCTTCATCCAGTTGCGGTTGCCCTTGACCGTGTTGATCTCGCCGTTGTGGGCGACGAAGCGGTACGGGTGGGCCAGCGGCCAGCTGGGGAAGGTGTTGGTGGAGAAGCGGGAGTGGACCAGGGCGACCGCGGTGGCGAAGCGGCGGTCGGACAGGTCGGGGAAGAACGGCTCCAGCTGTCCGGTGGTGAGCATCCCCTTGTAGACGAGGGTGCGGGCGGAGAGCGAGGGGAAGTAGACCCCGGCCTCGCGCTCGGCGCGCTTGCGTAGGACGAATGCCTTGCGGTCCAGGGCGATGCCGGTGCTGGTGCCGTCGGCGACGAAGAGCTGGCGGAACTCGGGCATGGTCGAGCGGGCGCCGTTGCCGAGGATGTCGGGCGTGACGGGGACCTCGCGCCAGCCGAGGACCTGCAGGCCCTCCTGGACGGCGATCTTCTCCAGGGAGCGGACGGCCCCGGCCGAGTCGTCGGCGGGCAGGAAGGCGATGCCCACGGCGTAGCCGCCGGCCTCGGGGAGCTCGAAGGGGACCTCTTCGCGGAGGAAGGCGTCCGGCACCTGGAGCAGGATTCCGGCTCCGTCACCGGAGTCGGGCTCGGATCCGGTGGCGCCGCGGTGTTCGAGGTTGCGCAGTACGGTCAGCGCCTGCTCGACCAGGTCGTGGTCGGCCACACCGGTCAGTGTGGCGACGAATCCGACGCCGCAGGCGTCGTGCTCGTTGCGGGGGTCGTACATCCCCTGGGGGGCGGGGCGACCGTCCATGGGCGACCAGGCGTCGGTGCGCATCGGCTCTCCCGTCGTCGTCGTGGCATATGCGTGCCGAGGGACGACGTTGGCCCTCTGCGAAAGTTGATGCAGATTACATGATGGGGTGCTTCTCAAGAAGCGGATACCTTGTTCCAACATGCGGACACCGCGTGTGCGGTGGGGGGTGGGTCGCAGTCGGAGGATCAGCGCCCGGGGATGCCGCAGAGAGCAGGCGTCGTTGCCTGCGGTGTCTACGGCTCATGCCCGGCGGAAAAGAAAACGAAACCGCCGAGTAATGGCTACTTATGTGTAGCCCTGCATAGAGACTCATTTTACGGGGCGCCCCTCCCATCCGCCCAGAGGCCGCGATCAGGACGTACATCACACACATGTTACGAACGTGTGTCACACGAGCGGCCGACACGGCTTCGGCCACGCGCACCGGGGGTGCGCGTGGCCGAAGGAGCGGGGCCGTACGGGGTCAGCCGCCGACGGCGACGCCGAAGAGTCCGCCCAGGAGGTAGGTGACCCCGGCGGCGGCGCCGCCGAGCGCGAGCTGGCGCAGCCCGCTGAACCACCAGGTGCGGGCCGTGACCCGGGCGACCACCGCGCCGCAGCCGAAGAGCCCGGCCAGGGCCAGCAGCACGGCCGGCCACAGCGCGCTCGCGCCGAGCAGATAGGGCAGGACGGGCAGCAGCGCGCCCAGCGCGAAGGCGCCGAAGGAGGAGCCGGCGGCGACGAGCGGCGAGGGCAGGTCGCCGGGGTCGATGCCCAGTTCCTCGCGGGCGTGGATCTCCAGCGCCTGCTCGGGGTCGCGGGACAGCTGCCGGGCGACCTCGCGGGCCAGGGGGGCGTCCACCCCGCGCGACTCGTAGAGCGCGGCCAGCTCGCGTTCCTCGTCGGCGGGGTGCTTGCGCAGCTCGCGGCGCTCGACGTCCAGCTCGGCCTCGACCAGCTCGCGCTGCGAGGCGACGGAGGTGTACTCGCCGGCCGCCATGGAGAAGGCTCCGGCCGCCAGTCCGGCCAGCCCCGTGATCACGATGGTGCGGTGCGACACGTCGCCGCCGGCCACCCCGGTCATCAGGGCGAGGTTGGAGACCAGGCCGTCCATGGCGCCGAAGACCGCCGGACGCAGCCAGCCGCCGTTGACGTCACGGTGGGTGTGGTTGTCGCGGTGCGCCTCGTGCAGGACCGCTTCGGTCTCGATGATGGCCACGTCTCTCCCCTTCTCCGGCGGCGGAACGATCACGCCCCGCCCCCGCTCGACGCTTCGAAAGTACGCACGAAAAATCGCTCCCGCCAGCAAGGCAGGCCGTACTTACCACCCTGTGCAACCAACTGAGTACGGCCTTCCTTCCTGTCGGAAGGCCGTCATCCGAGTGGACGTTTTGTGGTGATAATCGGCCTTCGCCGGGGCCTGGCGTGGCACAGATCCCACAGAGACGGATCGGGCTCGGTACGAGCGGAGGGTCGACGCGATGGAGCTGACCGCGGGAAATCCGGCGGGGCCGGGGGCGGGCGGGACGCGGGCCGCGCGGGGCACGGCCGCCGACCGGGCCAGGGGCGCGCTCGTGGGCCTCGCGGTCGGGGACGCGCTGGGCGCCCCGGCGGAGAACATGCGCCCCTCCGAGATCCGCCGCCGCTGGGGCCGGATCGAGGGGTTCGTGAGCGAGGATCCGGCGGGCACCGACGACACCGAGTACGCGATCTTCTCCGGGCTGCTGCTGGCCCGGCACGGTTCCGCGCTGACCGTCACCCATGTCGAGCGGGCCTGGCACCGGTGGATCGCGGACCTGGACGAGGGCCCGTTCCGGGGCGCCGGCTTCAGCGAGCGCGGCACCCTGGAGAACCTCCGCCGGGGCCTGGCCGCCCCGATCTCCGCCCAGCACCGGCACGCCTGGAGCGACGGACTGGCGATGCGGGCCGCCCCCTTCGGCGTCTTCGCGGCGGGCCGTCCCGCCGAGGCGGCCCGGCTGGTGGCGGTGGACGGCCGGGTCAGCCACGAGGGCGAGGGGATCTACGGCGGCCAGGCGGTGGCGGCCGGGGTGGCCGCCGCGATGACCGGCGCCGGGGTCACCCCGGTCGTCGCCGCCGCGCTCTCCGTCGTCCCGATGGACTCCTGGACCGCCCGCTCGCTGCGCCGCGCGGTGACGGCCGCCCAGCGCACCTACCCCGACCGGCTGACCATGGAGCGGGCGGTGCGCTCCGCCGTCGTCATCGGCGGCTACCCGTGGACGGACCTGGCGCCGGAGGCCGTGGGGCTGGCCTTCGGCGCGTTCACGGCGGCGCGCGGCGACTTCCGCACGGCGGTGCTGACGGCGGTCAACATGGGCCGCGACGCCGATACGACGGCGGCGGTGGCGGGCGCCCTGGCCGGGGCGCTGCACGGGGAGACAGCGATCCCGCGCGGCTGGGCCGACGCGATCGGCCCGGTCCGGGGCAGCTGCCTGCCCTCGATGCGCGGCTACCACGTACGCGACATCGCGGAGCTGCTGACCCCCGACGACACGGACGATCCCCGCTCCCCCGCCGCCGGGTTCCCCGGTCCGGACGGCGTACCGCGCGACGCTCCGGGCGTGCGACCCGGTGAGCCCGGCGGCGGGCACACCGTCGAGGCCGGTGCGGGCGCGACGGCGGTGCGGCGATGAGCGGCGGGCGGCGGGCCCGGATCGAGGGGCTGCTGCTGGGCCTGGCCTCCGGGGACGCCGCCGGGTGGCCGGCGGCCCGCCACCGGGCGGCCCGGATGCCGGAGTGGACCCGCCGGCTCACCCGGGAGCTCGACACCTTCGCCGAGCAGAACGCGACCACCACCCTGCCGGTCCCCATCGCCCTCAACCAGCCGCCCGAACCGCTGCGGCTCGGCCCCTCCGACGACGCCGAATGGGCGGCGTTCGCCGCCGGGACCCTGCTCACCTCGGCCGCGGGGGCGTTGCAGGGACTGGCCCCGGAGCGCCGGACGCGGGCCGCCGTGGACGCGGCGTGGAACGCGCTGGCCGCCGAGGTCGCGGCGGCGGCCGCCCGCGCCCCCGAGGTGGAGTCCGCGGTGCTGCCGCTGCGCGCCCGGATCTCCGTACGGGCCGGGCTCGGGAACCTCGCCGCGGGGCTCCGCCCGCCCGCCACCGGCCACGACAACCCGCACTACTTCGACGACGCGGCGTGCGTGCGCGCCGCCGTGCTGGCCGTCGCGCATCCGGGCGCGCCCGGACCGGCCGCCGCGCTCGCGGAGTTCGACGCGCGCTACACCCAGGACGGCGACGGGGTGCACGGGGCGCGGGCGATGGCCGCCGCGGTCGCCGAGGCGCTCGGCGGGTCGGACGTGGACACGGCGGTCAACGCCGCGCTCGACCAGCTCCCCGACGGCACCGAGATCGCCCGCAACGCCGCCCACGCGGTCCGGATCGCCCGCGACTTCGCCGGTGAACGGGCCGGCGCCTTCGCCCTCGTGCCGGTGCTGGAGCACCAGATCGTCGACCACGTCTACAGCTACGGCATCGCCGCGGCGGAGACCGTGCCGGTGGCGCTCGCCCTGGCCACCGCGGCGCGCGGCGAGATCACCCAGGCGGTGCCCGCGGCTGCCTGCCTCTCCCGGGTGGCGGACTCGGCGCCCGCGCTGGCCGGCGCGCTGACCGGGGCGCTCGGTTCGGTCAGCGCCGTCCCCGACGGCTGGCGCGAGGCATGCCGCACGCTGGCGGGCTGCGCGCTGCCCCGCTTCGCGGGCACGGATCTGATCGAACTCGCCGGGCTGCTGGCAGACACGGAACCGGCCCCCATAGGGGGACAATTCGGGCATGACATCCACCGCGCCCCTGGCGCCCACGCGGTCCGCACCCCCCACGACGTCCACCCTCGATGACCGGATCGCGGGCGCGCTGATCGGCGCCGCCGTCGGCGACGCGCTCGGCGGCCCGGTCGAGGGCCGGCCGCCCGAGGAGATCGTGGCCCGCCACGGCGGCCGGATCACCGGGATCGTCGGCCCCTGGGACGGCGACGCCTGGCGCACCGCCCGCCCCATCGCCCCGTACCACAAGGGCGACGGACACGTCACCGACGACACCCTGATGACCCATGCGCTGGTCCGGGTCTACGGCAAGGTCCGCGACCACCTCGACGCCTACTCCGTCGCCGACCACCTCGTCCCGGAACTGATCGCGAACCTGCGCTGGATCCCGGAGCTGGAGGCCGAGGCGCTGCCGCTCCAGCGGATCTTCCTCGCCGAGAAGTGGATCGTCGCCCGGCTGCACTACGGCCACGTCGACCCGCGCGAGGCGGGCGCCGGGAACATCGTCAACTGCGGCGCCGCGATGTACATGGCGCCGGTCGGCCTGGTGAACGCGGGCGATCCCCGGGCCGCCTACGCCGAGGCGCTGGACGTGGCGGGCGCCCACCAGTCCAGTTACGGCAGGGAGGCGGCCGGGGTCTTCGCGGCGGCGGTGGCCTCGGCGTGCACCCCCGGCGCCACCCCCGCGAGCGTCGTCGAAACGTGTCTGGCACTGGCCAAGGACGGCACCCGGTCCGCGATCGAGGCCGTCTGCGAGACGGCCGCCCGCCACCGGGACGTCGAGGAAGCCCTTCGCCCGCTGCGGGAGGCCGTCGCCCCGTTCGACACGGTCGGCCCCGACTACCGCGCCCCCTCGCTGGGCGCCCGCCGCCCCTCCCGGCTGCACTCCATCGAGGAACTGCCCGTCGCCCTCGGCATGCTGCTGGCCGCCGACGGGGACTACCGGCAGGCGGTCCTCGGCTCGGTCAACTACGGGCGGGACTGCGATTCGATCGCCACGATGAGCGGGGCGATCGCGGGCGCCCTGCACGGCGAGCGCGCCGTCCCCGCGGAGTGGGCGCGCGCGGTCGGCGAGGCCAGCCGGCTCGATCTGCGCGCCCCTGCGCGCACGATGGCCGAGGTCGCCCGCGAGGTGTTCGCCCGGGACACCGCGCGCCGGCGCACCCACGAGGCCGCCTTCATCGCGCTGGCGGCCCGCCCGTGACCGCGCCGCTGCGGGCCACCTGGGTGCAGCCGGAGGACCTGGTCGGGCACGAGCTGCGGCAGGCCGCCGAGGACGGGCGCGACGCCCGCGCGCTCGCCCGCCGCTGGTACGAGGCCGGCGGCTCGCCCGCCCCCGAGCGCGCGGGCGCCTCCGCCTCTCCGGCCCCGCCCGCGCTGCGCGCCGTCGCCCTGCGGCTGCTGGACGAACTGGCGCTGCTGGAGTCGCCGCTGGCCGACGACGAGCCGACGGACCCGGACGCGATCCGGACCGCCTGCCCGGACCGGCCGCGCCCGCCCGCCGGGCCGTGCACCGTGGACCGCGACCGGCTGCACGCCGCCTGGCTGGGCCGCGCCGCCGGCTGCCTGCTGGGCAAGCCGGTCGAGAAACTTCCGCTGGAGGGCATCCGGGCGCTCGCCCGCGCCACCGGCAACTGGCCGCTGTCCACCTGGTTCACCGGAAAGGGCCTGCCGCCCGCCCTGGCCGCCACCTACCCCTGGAACCGTCGTTCCGCGCCCACCTCGCTGGCCGAGAACATCGACGGGATGCCCGAGGACGACGACCTCAACCACCCGCTGCTGGCCCTGCGGCTCCTCCAGCGGTACGGCCGCGCCTTCTCCACGGCGGACCTGGCCCGGCTCTGGCTGGAGGAACTGCCGGCCGGCCGCACCTTCACCGCCGAGCGGATCGCGTACCGCAACCTGCTGGACGGCATCGAGCCACCGGACACCGCCCGGCACCGCAATCCGTTCCGGGAGTGGATCGGGGCGCAGATCCGGGCCGACGTCCACGGCTGGACCCATCCGGGCGACCCGGTCGCCGCGGCCGAACAGGCGTACCGCGACGCCTGTCTGAGCCATACCGGCAACGGGGTGTACGGGGCGATGTTCACCGCGGCGGCCCTCGCCGAGGCGGCCGGGGGCACCACGGACGTGCACGGCTGCCTGGCCGCCGGTCTGCGCGTGGTCCCGCCGCGCTCCCGCTTCGCGCGGGCCGTACGGGACGGCATCGCCACCGCCCGCGAGGAAACCGACTTCGATACGGTCGTGGACCGGCTGCACGCGGCCTACGGCCGGTATCACTGGGTGCATGTCCTGCCCAACGCGGCCCTGCTGGCCGCCGCCCTCACCCACGCCGACGGCGACTTCACCGGTTCGGTCTGCCGGGCGGTCTCCGGCGGCTGGGACACCGACTCCAACGGGGCGACCGCCGGTTCGCTCGCCGGTCTGCTGGCCGGGCACCCCGAGGCTCTGCCCGAACGGTGGACCGCCCCGCTGAAGAACCGGCTCGCCACGTCCGTCCCCGGCTTCGACACGGTCGGCTTCGACACCCTCGCCGACCTGACCCACCGGCTCACCCAGGAGGAGGCACTCCGCCCATGACCAAAGTCGCGGTGCTCGGCAGCACCAACATGGATCTCGTGGCCTACGTCGACCGGGCCCCGGAGCGCGGGGAGACCGTCACCGGGCGGGAGTTCCGGACCGTTCCCGGCGGCAAGGGCGCCAACCAGGCGGTCGCCGCCGCCCGCGCCGGCGGTGACGTGATGATGATCGGCGCGGTCGGCGACGACGCGTACGGCCCGCTCATGCGGGAGAACCTGGAGCACTCGGGCGTGGACACCGATCTGCTGCACACCGCCGAGGGCCCGAGCGGCACCGCGCACATCGTGGTCGACGCCCAGGGCGCCAACGCGATCGTGGTGATCCCGGGCGCCAACGGCACCGTCACCTCGCTCGGGCCGGGCGAGATCGCCGCCATCGCCGAGGCCGATCTGCTGCTGCTCCAGCTGGAGCTGCCGCTGCCGGCCGTGATCGAGGGGGCGCGGGCCGCCCATGCCCAGGGGGTGCGGACGGTGCTCACCCCCTCCCCCGTCCGGCCGCTCCCCGGCGAACTGCTGGACTGCGTGGATCTGCTGGTGCCCAACGAGCACGAGGCGGCGGCGCTGTCCGGGCAGCAGGAGCCGCACGCCGCGGCCGAGGTGCTGCTGAGCCAGGTGCCCTCGGTGGTCATCACGCTCGGCGCCAAGGGCTGCCTGTACGCGGCCCGGGGCAGCCGGACCGTGCACTTCCCGGCCCCCGAGGTGACCGCCGTGGACACCACCGGGGCCGGGGACACCTTCGTCGGGACGCTCGCCGTGGCGCTCGGCGAGGGGCGCCCGGTGCCGCAGGCCATCGCCTGGGCCTCCGCGGCCGCCGCGCTCTGCGTGCAGAAGGCGGGCGCCTCGGTCTCCATGCCGTACCGCAGCGAGATCGGTGCCGCGTGACCGCCCCGGGAGCGGCGCCGCTGGGCGGCCTGCGCGTCCTCGACCTCGCCACCCTGTTCGCCGGACCGCTCTGCGCGACCATGCTGGGCGACTTCGGCGCCGATGTGATCAAGGTCGAGCATCCGGTGCGGCCCGACCCCTCGCGCGGGCACGGCCCGGCGAAGGACGGGGTCGGCCTGTGGTGGAAGCTGCTGGGCCGCAACAAGCGCAATCTGACCCTGGACCTGTCCAGCCCGGACGGCCGCGATCTGCTGCTGCGGCTGGCCCGGGAGACCGATGTGGTCATCGAGAACTTCCGGCCGGGCACGCTGGAGCGCTGGGGGCTCGGCCCGGCGGAGCTGCACGCCGTCAACCCCCGGCTGGTGCTGGTGCGGGTCACGGGCTTCGGCCAGTTCGGCCCGTACGCGCACCGGCCGGGCTTCGGCACGCTCGCCGAGGCGATGAGCGGCTTCGCGGCGATCACCGGGGAGCCGGACGGTCCGCCGACGCTCCCGCCGTTCGGTCTGGCCGACTCGATCGCCGCGCTCGCCACGGCCTTCGCCGTGATGGCGGCGCTGGCCGGCCGGGACCGCACGGGCGAGGGCCAGGTCGTCGACATGGCGATCATCGAGCCGATCCTGACGGTGCTGGGCCCGCAGCCGCTCTGGTACGACCAGCTGGGGTACGTCCAGCCGCGCACCGGCAACCGTTCGCGCAACAACGCCCCGCGCAACACCTACCGCACCTCGGACGGCCAGTGGGTGGCCGTCTCGACCTCGGCGCAGTCCGTGGCGGAGCGGGTGATGCGCCTGGTGGGACGGGCCGAGCTGATCGGGGAACCGTGGTTCGCGTCCGGGGCGACCCGGGCCGAGCACAGCGAGGAACTGGACGAGGCGGTGGGCCACTGGATCGCCCGGCACACCCGGGACGAGGCGGTCGACGCGTTCGAGAAGGCGGAGGCGGCCATCGCGCCCGTCCATGACATCCGGGACGTGATGGAGGACCCGCAGTACCGGGCCCTGGACTCCGTCACGGAGGTCGACGATCCGGAGCTGGGTCCGCTCAGGATGCAGAACGTGCTGTTCCGGCTGTCCGCGACGCCCGGGGCGATCCGCTGGGCGGGGCGTCCGCACGGGGCGGACACCGAGGAGATCCTGACCGGGCTCGGGCTGAGCGGCACGGAGATCGCCGCGCTGCGCGAGGAGCGCGTCCTGTGACCGCCGGGACGCATCTGACCTGGCTGTACGCCCCCGGCGACCGGCCCGACGTGGTCCGCAAGGCGCTGGCCGCGGGGGCGGACGTGGTGATCGTGGACCTGGAGGACGCGGTCGCCCCCGACCGCAAGGAGTACGCCCGCGCGGCCACCGCCGACCTGCTCGCCGATCCGCCTCCGGCCGGCGCGGTGCCGGTGCACGTCCGGGTCCACGCGGAGGCGGACGTGGTGGCCCTGGCGGGGCTGCCGGGCCTCGGCGAGCTGCGGCTGCCGAAGATCACCCACGCGGCGTCCGTCCACCGTCTCGCGGCGCTGGCCCCCGGGGTCCCGCTCTGCCCGCTGCTGGAGTCGGCGCTCGGCATCGAGCACGCCTACTCGGTGGCGACGGCGCATGCCCAGGTCCGCTCCCTGGGCGTGGGCGAGGCGGATCTGCGGGCGGATCTGGGGGTACGGGACGACACCGGGCTGGACTGGGCGCGCAGCCGGGTCGTGGTGGCGGCCCGCGCGGCCGGGCTGGTCCCGCCCGCCCAGTCGGTCTTCCCGGACGTGCGGGACCTGGAGGGGCTGTGGGCCTCCTGCGCGCACGGCCGGGCGCTGGGCTTCCTGGGCCGGGCGGCGATCCATCCCCGGCAGCTTCCGGTGATCGAACGGGCCTTCCGGCCGACCTCGCAGGAGGTGGCGGCGGCCGAGGAGATCGTGGCGGCGGCCGGGGCGGAGACGGGTGCGCTGGCGCTGCCGGACGGCCGGTTCGTGGACGCGGCGGTGGTGGCCCAGGCCCATCGCACCCTGGCCCTGGCCGGCCGGCCGCGCTGAGGGGGCCCCGGGAGCGGGGCCCGGGGGCCGGAGGACCCGGGAAACGGAGCGAGGGGCCGCCGGATGTCCGGCGGCCCCTCGTTTCCGTGTGTGCGGTCCGGTCAGCCCTTGGCCGCCGGTGCCTCGCCGTTCGCCTTGGAGGCGTCCGCGTCGCTCTCCGTGCCGGGGTCGTCCCCATCCGCCTCGGCGGGCTTCGCGTCGGACGCGTCGGTCTCCGTACCGGTCTTCTCCGTCGTGACGGCCTTGTCGTCCCCGGCGTCGGCGTCCGCGTCCGCCTCGGTGTCCGCGGCCTCCATCGCGCCCGGCTCCACGATCTCCTCGCGGCCCGGCCGCAGCTTCGCCGAGACGACGATGTACACCACGGCGAGCACGAAGACGATGAGCGCCGTCCACACGTTCAGGCGGAGGCCCAGGATGTGGTGGGCCTCGTCGACCCGCATGTACTCGATCCAGCCGCGGCCCGCGCAGTACGCCGCGACGTAGAGCGCGAACGCCCGGCCGTGTCCGAGCTTGAAGCGGCGGTCGGCCCAGATGACCAGGAGGGCCACGCCGATGCACCACAGCGACTCGTAGAGGAAGGTCGGGTGGTAGGTGCCGGCGACCCGGTTGGGTCCCTCGCTGATCTTCAGCGCCCAGGGAAGGTCGGTCTGCTTGCCGTACAGCTCCTGGTTGAACCAGTTGCCCCAGCGGCCGCAGGCCTGGGCCACGGCGATGCCGGGGGCGAGCGCGTCGGCCCAGGCGGGCAGCGGGATGCCCCGGCGGCGGCAGCCGATCCAGGCACCGACCGCGCCGAGCGCGATGGCTCCCCAGATGCCGAGGCCGCCCTGCCAGATCTTGAAGGCGTCGACCCAGTCCTCACCGTCGCTGAAGTACAGCTGGTAGTCGGTGATGACGTGGTAGAGCCTGCCGCCGACGAGGCCGAAGGGCACGGCCCAGACCGCGATGTCGGCCACGGTGCCGGCGGTGCCGCCCCGGGCGATCCAGCGCCGGTTGCCGATCCAGACGGCGACGAAGACACCGATGATGATGCAGAACGCGTAGCCGCGGAGCGGGATCGGTCCGAGATCGATCACGCCGGTCGACGGACTGGGAATGTAGGCAAGGTTCATGGCAGCGTCGACGCTACCTTGCCGGACGGGCTGTACGGCAACCCGTCCGGCAACTTCTGGGTAACGAGCCGGTCGTCGCTTCCCCCGGTCGGCCCTGCTCTCAGGAACCGGAGGGACGGGGTGTGACGGTGCCCGGCTTCTTGCCCTTGTTGGCCTCGGCGACCCACTTCTTCAGGTTGGCCACGGTGATCGGCTCGTTCCCCTTCTTGGGGAAGATCGACTCGCCGTTGAGCAGGGCGGTCGGGGTGCCCTGGAAGCCGCCGTTCTGGAAGGCCGTGTTGGATTTCTGCACCCAGGCGTCGTGCGTCCCGTCCTCGACGCAGCCGCGGAAGGCGGGCGTGTCCAGCCCGTCGACCTTCTTCGACAGCTCGATCAGCTTGTCGTTGTCACCGAAGCCGTCGTCGGTCTCCTGGGGCTGGTTGCGGTAGAGCACGTCGTGGTACGCGGGGAACTTCCCGGCGTCCTGGGCGCAGGCCGCGGCGTTGGCCGCCCTGAGCGAGCCGCTGCCGCCGAGGTTGCCGTCGATCAGAGTCGCGAAGTGGTAGTCGACGCGGAGGGCGCCGCTCTGCTCCATCTCGTGGATGGCGTCCCGGAAGGCGTTCTCGAACTGGGCGCAGACCGGGCAGCGGAAGTCCTCCCAGACCGTGAGCGTGGACGGGGCGTCGTCCGCTCCCACCGGAATGGTCAGGCTGTCCTTGCCGGTGGCGCCGGACGGGGCGACCGTGGGTCCGGAGGCCTTGGCCTTGTCGCCCTTGCCCCCGCTGTTCGCCGCGATCACGCCGATCACGGCGGCCAGGCCCAGCACGCCCACCACGGCGGCGGAGACGATCAGCGTGCGGCGCCGGCGGTCGCGCGCCCTCGCCTGCTCGCGCTGCTGGATCAGCCGGTCTCGCGCGGCCCTTTTTCCCTCTTGGTTCTTCTCGCTCACACCCGCAGCAACGAACCGGGGAGGCACTGGCGTGCCTCCCCGGTCCCAGATCCACCCGTTCGGGTGAGATGCGGTGTCAGCGCTTTCGAACACCCTCGGCCAGGTCGGCCGCCAGCGAGCGGACGCCGTCGAGACCGGCCGCCTCGTCGGGCGCGTCGAGCATCCGCTTGACGAAGGCCGAGCCGACGATGACGCCGTCGGCGAAGCCGGCGACCTCGGTGGCCTGCTCGGCGTTGGAGACGCCGAGGCCGACGCAGACCGGCAGGTCCGTGGTGGCCCGGGTGCGGCGGACCAGGTCCTGGGCCTGCTCGCCGACCGAGGCCCGGGTGCCGGTGACGCCCATCAGGGACGCCGCGTAGACGAAGCCGGAACCGGCCTCCGTGATGGTGGCGAGGCGCTCGTCCCTGCTGCTGGGCGCCACGACGAACACGGTGGCCAGACCGTGCTTCGCGGCGTGCTCGCGCCACAGCGCGGACTCCTGGACCGGCAGGTCGGGCAGGATGCACCCGGCGCCGCCCGCCTCGGCCAGCTCGGCGGTGAAGCGCTCGACGCCGTACCGGTCGATCGGGTTCCAGTACGTCATCACCAGGATCGGGACGCCGGTGGCCTCGTACGCCTCGCGGACCGTGCGCATCACGTCGGCGATGCGGACGCCGCCGCGCAGCGCGATGTCGTCGGCGGTCTGGATGACCGGGCCGTCGAGGACGGGGTCGCTGTGCGGCAGCCCCACCTCCACGACGTCGGCGCCGCCCTCGATGACGGCCTTGACGGCCGCGATGCCGCCGTCGACGGTCGGGAAGCCGGCCGGCAGGTACGCGATCAGTGCGGCGCGGTTCTCGGCCCTGGCCGCCGCCAGGGTGGAATCCAGCAGCTCGATGTTGCCGCTCACTTGACGTCCCCCTCGATCTCCGCGCCGGTGCCGGCCGCATCGGCCTCGACGGCCGCGTCGGTGTCGTACAGCCCGAAGTAGCGGGCCGCCGTGTCCATGTCCTTGTCGCCGCGTCCGGAGAGGTTGACGAGGAGGAGCCCGTCCGGGCCCAGCTCCTTGCCGATCTCCAGCGCGCCGGCCAGCGCGTGGGCGCTCTCGATCGCCGGGATGATGCCCTCGGTGCGGGAGAGCAGGCGCAGGGCCTGCATGGCCGCGTCGTCGGTGACGGCGCGGTACTCGCCCCGGCCGATGTCCTTCAGGTACGCGTGCTCGGGGCCGATGCCCGGGTAGTCCAGGCCCGCCGAGATGGAGTACGGCTCGGTGATCTGGCCCTCGTCGTCCTGGAGGACGTAGCTGCGCGAGCCGTGCAGGATGCCGGGCTCGCCCTCGGTGAGGGTCGCCGCGTGCTCGCCGGTCTCCACGCCGTGTCCGGCCGGCTCGCAGCCGACCAGGCGGACGCCCTCGTCGGGGACGAAGGCGTGGAAGAGGCCGATGGCGTTGGAGCCGCCGCCGACGCAGGCGACCGCCGCGTCCGGGAGCCGGCCGGCCTTCTCCAGGATCTGGCGCCGGGCCTCGACGCCGATGACCCGGTGGAAGTCGCGGACCATCGCGGGGAAGGGGTGCGGGCCCGCGACCGTGCCGAAGAGGTAGTGGGTGCGGTCCACGTTGGCGACCCAGTCGCGGAACGCCTCGTTGATGGCGTCCTTGAGCGTGCGGGAGCCGGACTTCACGGCGACGACCTCGGCGCCGAGCATCCGCATCCGCGCCACGTTCAGCGCCTGCCGCTCGGTGTCGATCTCGCCCATGTAGATGGTGCATTCGAGGCCGAAGAGGGCACAGGCGGTCGCGGTGGCGACGCCGTGCTGTCCCGCGCCGGTCTCGGCGATGACCCGGGTCTTGCCCATGCGCCGGGTCAGGAGCGCCTGGCCCAGCACGTTGTTGATCTTGTGCGAGCCGGTGTGGTTGAGGTCCTCGCGCTTGAGGAAGACGCGGGCGCCGCCGGCGTGCTCGGCGAAGCGCGGGACCTCGGTGAGGGCGCTGGGGCGGCCGGTGTAGTCGACCATGAGCGCGTTCAGCTCGGCGGCGAACGCGGGGTCGGACTTGGCCTTGTCGTACTCGACGGCGACCTCGTCCACGGCGGCGACGAGCGCCTCCGGGATGAACTTGCCGCCGTAGGCGCCGAAGTACCCCTCGGCGCTGGGGATCAGACCCTCGGGGTCCGGAATGAAGAAGTCGGAAGACATGCGGAACGGGCTCCTCGTGCTGGCAGAAGTGATGACACCGTCTGCGCCGCGAGCGAGCGCCGCCCCGGGGACCGGGGCGGCTGCGGCCGTGCCGAACCGCGCCCTCGCGGGCGGGGCGGTGCGGCGGCCGGGGCTCGCTCTACAGCGCGGGCCCCGGGCGCCATCGCATGCCGTTGACCTGTCCCGGCTCGGCGCCGATCACGTACCGCACCCGCCGGCCGCGCACACGGCGGGCCGGGGCCCGGCAGCCGCGGTGCCACGAGGGCAGCGCGCAGCGCACCGGTCCGGGGTGCGGGAGGAGGGACACGGCCGGATCAGCCCCGTCCGTGCCGCAGGGCCGGGTGGGCTCCGGCGGCGACCAGGTCGGCGACGGCGCCCTTCGGGTCGCGGCCGGTGACCAGGGACTCGCCGACCAGCACGGCGTCCGCGCCGGCGTTGGCGTAGGCGATCAGGTCGTGCGGGCCGCGGACGCCGGATTCGGCGACCTTGACGATGTGGTCGGGGATCTCCGGGGCGACGCGCTCGAAGGTGGAGCGGTCGACCTTGAGGTCCTTCAGGTTGCGGGCGTTGACGCCGATGATCCTGGCGCCGGCCTCGACCGCGCGCTCCGCCTCCTCCTCGTCGTGCGCCTCGACCAGCGGGGTCAGCCCGATGGACTCGGCGCGCTCGATCAGGGAGACCAGGGCCTCCTGGTCGAGGGCGGCGACGATCAGCAGGGCGAGGTCGGCGCCGTAGGCGCGGGCCTCCCACAGCTGGTACGAGGTGACGATGAAGTCCTTGCGCAGGACCGGGATGTCGACCTTGGCGCGGACGGCCTCCAGGTCGGCCAGCGAACCGCCGAAGCGCCGCTCCTCGGTGAGGACCGAGATGACCGACGCGCCGCCGGCTTCGTAGTCCGCGGCGAGCGCGGCCGGGTCGGCGATGGCGGCGAGGGCGCCCTTGGACGGGCTGGAACGCTTGACCTCGCAGATGACGGTCACGCCCTCGCCGCGCAGGGCGGCGACTCCGTCCTTGGCCTGGGGAGCGCGGGCCGCGCGTTCCTTGAGCTCGTCGAGGCTGACGCGCGCCTGCCGCTCCGCGAGGTCGGCGCGGACGCCGTCGATGATCTCGTCGAGCACACTCACGCGAGAGGCCCCCTTCCGGGACGGTGACAAGGGAACGGTCGGACGTCCCGATGGTATCCGCAGCCGGGCGCTGGGCCCGCATCCGAGGGGCGGATGTCCCACTACCTGGGCATTCAGGGGGCGAGCGCGGAGCCGATCGGCAGGTTGCGGACCACGGTGAAGACCACGAGGACGGCGCCGATCGCCCACCAGTGGACGGGCTTCGGTTCGATCCGCAGCGGCCGCCCCGACCAGGCGCGGACCGCCCAGAGCACCCAGAGGGCGGCGAAGGCCGCGTAGCCGGCGACGGCGAGGGCGTTGGCGCCGAGCGCGGCCGGCAGATCGCCGTGGGCGAAGGCGTGGGCGCTGCGCAGACCGCCGCAGCCGGGGCAGAGGACGCCGGTGAGCCGGAGCAGCGGGCAGACCGGGTAGTGGCCGGGTTCATTGGGGTCGACCGTGGCGACGTAGCCGAAGGCCCCGACGACGGCCGCCAGCACTCCGGCCGGGGTGGCGATCCGCCGGATGCGCGGGGCGGGGGCCGGGGCCGGCGGGCGGGCGGTGCCGGGCGGCGGGCCGGGGACCGGGGCCGTTGCGGGGGAAGGCGATGCGTCCACCCGGTGATTGTCGCCGTTCGCGCGGCGAGGCGCAGCCCGGAGGGGGCCGCGCCTCGCACGTACGGGGAAGGGCTTCAGGAGATCTGCGCCTGTGCGGCGCGGGCACGGGCCGCCGCGAGCTCCGCCGACTCCTTCGGCATGCCGAGGCCGGCGGCCTTCATCGCGAGGCCGACGATGCCGCCGAGGAAGACGACCGCGATACCGGCCCAGAAGCCGAGCGGGTTGGCCGCGACCATGAAGACGCCCGCGATGCAGAAGCCGATGAAGGAGATGATGACACCGGTCCAGGCGGCCGGGGTGTGTCCGTGGCTGCTGCCCGCCATGAGTTGCTCCTCGTTGGTGTTGCGCTGATGGGTTCGCTGGGGTCGCTGTTCGCGCGGTCGGTGCCGCAGCGGTCAGCTCACCGTCATTGTCCCGTACGTGCGGGGAGGACGTGAGCTGGGGGGTCATGCCTCGCGCGTCGGGTCCTCGCCGCGGTCGAGGGCCTTCCACAGGTCCTCGGGGCGGTCCGGGTCGGGGGCGCGGGTGGCCTTGCGGGGGCGGGGGGTGCCGTCGCGCTCGTAGCGGCCGGACATCGTGGGCCAGCGGCTGCCGCAGCGCAGGGCGACCAGCCCGGCGGCCAGGATGAGCAGCCCGCCGGCGGCGGTGACGAAGGGCCACGCGGTGTGGCCCAGCGCGTGGATGGTGGCGGCGGTGTCGCCGGTGGTTCGGGCGGCCTTCTCGTCGAGGGCGCTGCTGTCGGAGGCGCCGAGGTAGGCGCTGAGCGCGGCGCCGAGTCCGCTGAGGGCCAGCAGTCCGGAGACGGCCAGGCGGGCGGTGCCCCGGACGGCGAAGACGGCGACGAGGGCGGCCAGGCCGACGATGGCGAGGGCCGCGGGGAGGCCGGTGACGTCCTGCCCCTCGGCGCTGAGCGCCAGGCTGCCGCCGCCGACCTCGGCCCTGCCGTCGGCCCAGGTCTGTCCGGAGGAGAGCAGCACGACGGTGGCGCCGGCCGCGCCGAGGAGCAGGCCGGACGCCAGGCTGCGGCGGTTTCCCGCGGCATCGGGCGCGGTGGCGGCTTCGGCACGGGGCTGGGGTACGGGGGCGGCACTCACATGTCCCACTATCCCCTACCGGCCCGCCCGGACCGACCGCGCCCCTGGGGCCCGGTGGTCAGCGGGCGCCGAGCCGGTTGGCGGTGTGGACGGCGCGGAGCACGGCGGCGGCCTTGTTGCGGCATTCGGTGTCCTCGGCCACCGGGTCGGAGTCGGCGACCACACCGGCGCCGGCCTGGACGTAGGCGGTTCCGTCGCGCAGCAGGGCGGTGCGGATGGCGATGGCGGTGTCGGAGTCCCCGGCGAAGTCGAGGTAGCCGACGCAGCCGCCGTACAGGCCGCGGCGGGTGGGTTCGAGTTCCTCGATGATCTGCATGGCCCGGGGCTTGGGGGCGCCGGAGAGGGTGCCGGCGGGGAAGCAGGCGGTGAGGACGTCGAAGGCGGTGCGGCCCTCGGCGACCGTGCCGGTGACGGTGGAGACGATGTGCATCACGTGGGAGTAGCGCTCGATCGACATGAAGTCGACGACCTCGACGCTGCCGGGTTCGCAGACGCGTCCCAGGTCGTTGCGGCCGAGGTCGACGAGCATCAGGTGCTCGGCGCGCTCCTTGGGGTCGGCGAGGAGTTCGTCGGCGAGCGCCTGGTCCTCCTGCGGGGTGGTGCCGCGGTGCCGGGTGCCGGCGATGGGGTGGAGCATGGCCCGGCCGTTCTCGACCTTGACCAGGGCCTCGGGGCTGGATCCGGCGACGTCGAAGCCGTCGAAGCGGAAGAGGTACATGTACGGCGAGGGGTTGGTGGCGCGCAGCACCCGGTAGACGTCCAGGGCGCTCGCGGTGCACGGGGTCTCGAAGCGCTGGGAGGGCACGACCTGGAAGGCCTCGCCGGCCCGGATGCGCTCCTTCACGTCCTCGACCGCCTCCTGGTAGGCGGGTCCGCCCCACAGCGCGGTGTACGGCGGCAGCTCGGAGGGGGGCAGGGCGGCGGGGGCGTTCTCGACGGGGCGGCGCAGGTCGCGCTCCATGGCGTCGAGCCGGGCGACGGCGTCCTCGTACGCCTCGTCGACGCCCGTGGTCAGGTCGTTGTGGTTGATCGCGTTGGCGATGAGCAGGACGCTGCCGTCCCCGTGGTCGAGGACCGCGAGGTCGGAGGTGAGCAGCATGGTCAGCTCGGGCAGCTTCAGGTCGTCGCCGCCGCTGTCGCCGATCTTCTCCAGGCGGCGCACGATGTCGTAGCCGAGGTAGCCGACCATGCCGCCGGTGAAGGGCGGGAGGCCCGATTCACGGTCGTGCGGGGTGTGCAGGGCCTCGATGGTGGCGCGCAGGGCGTCCAGCGGATCGCCGTCGACGGGGACGCCGACGGGCGGGGCGCCGAGCCAGTGGGCCTCGCCGTCGCGGGCGGTGAGGGTGGCGGCGCTGCGGACCCCGATGAAGGAGTAGCGCGACCAGGTGCGGCCGTTCTCCGCGGACTCCAGCAGGAACGTGCCGGTGCGTTCGCCCGCGAGCTTGCGGTACAGGCCGACCGGGGTGTCGCCGTCCGCGAGGAGCCGGCGGGTGACGGGGATGACGCGCCGGTCGACGGCCAGCTTGCGGAAGGTGTCGAGGTCCATGGCGGCAGACCTTACTGGCCGAGGAGGACGTCGGCGTCGAAGCAGGTGCGGTCGCCGGTGTGGCAGGCGGCGCCCGTCTGGTCGACCTTGACGAGGACGGTGTCGGCGTCGCAGTCCAGGGCGACGGACTTGACGACCTGGATGTGGCCGGAGGTGTCGCCCTTGACCCAGTACTCCTGGCGGCTGCGCGACCAGTAGGTGCAGCGGCCGGTGGTGAGGGTGCGGTGCAGTGCCTCGTCGTCCATCCAGCCGAGCATCAGCACCTCGCCGGTGTCGTACTGCTGGGCGATGGCCGGGACCAGTCCGTCCGCGCCGCGCTTGAGGCGGGCGGCGATGGCGGGGTCGAGGTCGCTGGCGGGCCGGGGGGTGCCGGGCGTGCTGGTCATGGCCCCATTGTGCCGTGGCGGCGGAGCGCGGCAGGTGCCGCGTCCACTGGGCGGACGGGGGACGGCGGTCGTACGCTGGCGGGCATGTCGACCCATGCGAAGCGCGAACGACTTCTGCTTGCCGACCTGTTGGAGGCCGTGGGCCCGGAGGCCCCGACGCTCTGCCACGGCTGGACGGCCCGCGATCTTGCCGCCCATGTGGTGGTGCGGGAGCGCCGCCCGGACGCGGCGGCGGGGCTCGTCATCGGCCCGCTGAAGAGCCGGAGCGAGCGGGTCCTGGCCGAGTTCACCGGGAAGCCGTACGAGGAGCTGATCCAGCTCATCCGTACGGGTCCGCCGAAGATGTCCCCGTTCGGGCTGAAGCAGGTGGACGAGGTGGCCAACACGGTCGAGTTCTACGTCCACACGGAGGACGTGCGCCGGGCGCAGCCGCAGTGGTCGCCGCGTGAGCTGGATCCGGTCTTCTCCGATGTGCTGTGGTCGCGTACGGAGAAGGCGGCGCGGATGCTGGGGCGCAAGGCCCCGGTGGGTCTGGTGCTGCGCCGGCCGAACGGGCAGACGGCGGTGGCGCACAAGGGGACCCCGGTGGTGACGGTGACGGGCGAGCCCGGTGAGCTGCTGCTGTTCGCGTTCGGGCGGCAGGCGTCGGCCCGGGTGGAGCTGGAGGGCGACCAGGACGCGATCGGCCGGGTGACGACGGCGCAGCTGGGGGTGTAGGGCCGGGCGGGGCGCGTCCGGGGCGGGCTCAGTCCGGGAGTTCCGCGCGGCGCAGCGGGGCGAGGGCGAGCCCGATGAGGGCGCCCGACGCGCAGAGCGCGGCGCTGGCGACGAAGACCGGGGCGGTGCCCCAGAGCGCGACGGCGGCGCCGGTGACCGGGTAGCTGAGCGGCGCCAGGGCGTGGGTGAAGAGCGTCGAGACCGAGGTGACGCGTCCCAGGTAGCCGGGGTCGGCGGTGCTCTGCATGAGGGCGCCGCACAGGGCGCCGCCGAGGCCGGCGAAGAGTCCGACGAGGAGGCCGGCTGCCGCGGCGAGGGGCGCGGAGGGCGCGTACGCCTGGGCGGCGACGGCGGCGGAGGCGGCCAGCACGGTGGCACACATGACGAGTCCGGCGCGCGGTATCCGGCCCCGGACGGTGAGCAGCAGGGCGGAGACGGCCGCGCCCGTACCGAAGGCGGCGACGATCCAGCCCATGCCGGAGGCGCCCCAGCCGCGTTCCTCGCTGAGCAGGATCAGTCCGAGGTTGAGGGGGCCGACGAAGCCCAGCTCGCTGACGGCGACGACCAGCATCAGGGGGCCGAGCACGCGGTGGCGGCGGATGTACCGCAGCCCGTCGGTCAGGTCCCGCAGGGCGGTGCGGGCCGGTCCGTCGCCGCTCTCCGGTCCGGTGGTCCCGTCGTCGGGGAGCGGGGCGATCCGTACGGCCAGCAGCAGCGGGAGCGAGACGGCGAAGAGGACGCCGGCGGCGGCGAAGGCGAGGACGGGGCCGCCGAGGGCCACGGCGAGTCCGCCGAGCGGGGCGCCGACGACGTTGGCGGTGCGGGTGGCGAGTCCGCGCATGCCCTGGACCCGGGCGAGCTGGGAGGCGGTGGTGATCCGGGGCGGCAGCGCGCCGACGGCGGGCAGGAAGAGGGCGTCGACCGCGCCGAAGACGAGCGCGACGGCGAGCAGCATCCAGACGGTGGGCGAGGTGAGCAGGAGCGCGCCGGCCAGTCCGAGGACGACCAGGCAGCGGGCGGTGTCGCTGGCGACGACGACGCGGCGCGGGCCGAGCCGGTCGGCGAGGACTCCCCCGCCGAGCAGCAGCACGGCCCGGGGCAAGGAGCCCGCGGCGAGCACGAGTCCGGTCTGGGAGGCGCTGCCGGTCCGGGTGGCGGCCCAGGCGAGCGCCATGTAGTAGACGCTGTCGCCGACGGTGGACGCGGTGTAGGCGCCGAGCCAGCGCAGGACGTTGCGGTCGCGGTGGGCGGGGCGGGCGGCCGCCTCGTGGACGGGCAGGGTGGCGGTCACGGGACGCGGTCCTCTCGGGGTGTCCGGATCGAATGGTGGCCGGATCGGCGGCGGCCGGCTCAGGTGCGGAACGGGAAGCCGTACAGGTGCAGCGCGACGTTCTCGCGGCCCTCCGTGTCGCCGGCCTCCTCGCGGGCGCGGCCCTCGGCCTCGTACCGCTTGACGACGCTGTTCAGCTCGCGTTCGAGAGCGGCGAGTTCGGTGGCGTTGAGCCGGGCCAGGTACTCCGAGGCGAAGGAGGCCGCGCGCCAGTCGGGGCTCCACTCGCGCCGGACGTCGAGGTGGCGGCGGTACATCTCGACGTGCTGGTCGAAGGAGAGCCGGCTGACGGCGCCGTGGGTGGCGACCTTCTCGGGCGCGTCGCCGAAGTCCGCGTCGTGGAAGGCCAGGCCCTCGGTGGCGGGCTGCCACCAGCGCTCGCGGCCGTCCGCGCCCTCGCGCTCGGCCTCCTCGATCAGACCGTGGTCCGCGAGCTTGCGCAGGTGGTAGCTGACGAGCGAGACCGCCTCGTCGACCTGCTCGGCGAGCTGGGAGGCGGTGGCCTGCCGGGCGACGTAGAGGGCCCGGTAGAGCTTCATCCGCAGTGGGTGCGCGAAGGCCTTGAGCGTGCCGAGGTCGGAGATCCGCAGCGATTCCTTGCGTGTCATGCCCCCACGGTAGACAGGAAAGAAAAGTTGCGCAATATCTATTGCGCAAGAAAAGTTGTACGTCTCCGGGTCGCCTTCCGCGACGCGGTGCGCGAGCCGAGGTGGGCGAGGAGGAAGCCGGCCGGGATCGTCACCAGCCCGGGGGTCTGGAGCGGGAACCAGTGGAAGTCCCGGGACGGCAGCAGGGCGATCGGCGTCCCCGAGAAGGCCGGCGAGAACACCATGAGGACCGCGATCAGCGGCAGCGTCCCGTACACCGTCCAGCGCACCCCCCGCGCCCCGAACCCGGGCCGGAACAGCGCGTACAGCAGGACCGGCGGCAGGACGGAGGCCGCGGCGGCGAAGGAGAGCGAGAGGAGGACCTGCGGATTGCGGTCGTGGGTGTACGTGGACGCCCAGACGGCGAGCGCCCCGGTCGCGACGACGGCCAGCCGGGCCCGCAGGATCTCCCGCCGGGCGGAACCGCCGGAGCCGCTTCGCGGGGTCAGGTCGCGGGCCAGGGACGAGGCGACGGCCAGCGTGATCCCGGCGACGGCGGCGAGCGTGGTGGCGAACACGGCACAGGCCACGAACGCGAAGAGCGGCGATTCGCGGGGTCCGGCGGCGCCCGGGTCCAGGGCCCCGGTCACCAGCAGCAGCGCGGTGCCGCCCGCCGGGTCGGCGGCCCGGACGGCCTTGTGGCCGAGGAGCGCGGAGGCGCCGAGGCCGACCACGACGACCCCGGCGCACAGCAGCGCCACCGGGACGGCCGCCCAGAGCGTGGCCCGGCGCACGGTCCGGACGTCCCGCAGGGGGTGGAGCCGCATCATGATGTGCGGCATGCACGCGGCGCCGATGACCAGGGTGAGCTGGAAGCCGATCAGATCCAGGATCCCGGCCGGGCCGTGGCCGAACTGGAGACCGGGCCGCAGATAGTCGGCGCCCGCCCCGCTGCCGTCGCGCGCCGCCGCGACCAGGGCGAACGGGTTCCCGTCGTACCGGGCGAGCACCAGCCCGGCGAGCAGGGCCACCGCGGCCAGCACCACGACGACCTTCAGGATCTGGATGTGTCCGGTGCCGCGCATCCCGCCGACGGCGGAGTAGCAGACCATCAGCGCCCCGCCCGCCACCGTGCACGCGGTGACCGCGCTCGCCGGCAGCCCGAACACGGCGGCCATCACCCGCCCCGCCGTGGTGAGCTGCACCAGCAGCAGGGGCGCCAGCACGACCAGCGCGGTGACCCCCAGGGCCCGGCGCACGGACGGATCGCCCAGCCGCTCCGCGAGGAAGTCCCCCAGCGTGAACACGCCCGCCCGGCGCAGCGGTTCACCCAGCACACGCATCACCACCACCAGCGACGCCACCGTCGCGACGGCGAACAGCACCCCGTCGAATCCCGCCAGCGCCACGGACCCGGTGGTCGAGAGCAGCGTGGCGGCCGAGATGTAGTCACCGGCGATGGCCAGCCCGCTCCCGGCCGGGCCCAGCGCCGCGCCGCCACCCGCGTAGAAGTGCTCCGGATCGTCCTGGTCCGCCGCCGCCAGCCCGCACAGCAGCAACGACACGGCCACGAACCCGAGAAACACCACCACGGCCAGCGACCGCGCGTCGAACCCCCCGCTCATCGACGGCCTCCCGGCCCGGAGGCGACGCGGGACACGGGGCGGACACGGAGCACCGGACGCGGCGGCGACGCCGACAGCACGAGGGACATGCCGGACACGGCATCAGCCCCCGCGCCCCGCGTACAGCACACGGGCCGGGTGCGCTGCGCCCGTACAGCCGGCACCGGCCGGAACTGTGCGCGGCCACAGGGCCCGGCGCGGTGCGGGGCGGCCCCCGGCGGGGCGCGCGGGGCGGCGTTACGTGGTCAGCAGGCGGCGGGCGGCCAGGGCGAGGGAGACCTCCACGGCGTCCGAGGGGCGTGTGAGGCAGCGGCCGGTGAGCTGTTCGAAGCGGCGGAGGCGGTTGAGGACGGTGTTGCGGTGGCAGTAGAGCCGGGCGCCCGCCCGCTGCGCCGAGCCGTCCGAGTCGAGCCAGGCGGTCAGGGTCTCGATGAGCACCTCGCGGTCGGCCGGGTCCAGTTGGTCCAGCGGCCCCAGGACCCGGGCGGCGAGGGCCGAGCCGAGGTCCGGCGAGGAGACGACGAGGGCGGCGGGCAGATGCTCGTCGAGCAGGACCACCCCGCCGCCGGCCGGGCAGGCGCGCAGCGCGGTCTCGGCGCGCCGCCGGGCGCCCCCGAGGGCCGCCAGCCCCTCGACGACGGAACCGACCCCGACCCGGGCCCCGGCCGGGACGGACAACCCGTCGACCAGGGCGGCGAGCCGGGCCTCGGCGTCGGAGGCGTCGGGGAGGGTGCCGGGCGCCGCGAACGGGTCGGGGTCCTCGGGGCGGCCCAGCGGCAGGATCGCGAATTCGGCCTCGGGGCCGGGGTGCCAGAGCACATCGGTCCCGGCGGGCAGGGCGAGCGGCGGGCACGCGGTGCCGTGCGGGGCGCGGCGGGCGGCGGCCACCGCGAGCACGGCGTAGCGGCCGCGTTCGGGGAGGCCCAGCATCGCGGCGGCGTCGGGGAGTTCGGCGATCTGGGCGGTGCCGTCCAGCAGCGCGGCCGTCATCAGGCGCTGCCGGTTCTCGCGCCGCCAGGCGAGCCGGCGCTCGGTGCGGCGGTAGGCGTCCGCGACGACCCCGCAGTGCTCGTCCACGAAGTTCCAGACGTCGGCCGCGACATGGACCAGGAGCCGGACGTCCTCCGGGTGCCGGCGTCCCGTCTCGTCGACGAGGTCCTGCCAGACCATCGCCCCGCCCAGCCGGAAGGCGTGCAGGACGGCGTCGAGCGGCAGGCCCTGCTCGGCGCGGACCTCGCCGATGCGTCGGGAGGTGCGGTGGGCGGCCTCGCGGAACTCGCGGGGCTGGATGAGCGAGGCGACGTTGTGGCGCAGCGAGTGGTGCACCTCCTGCCAGATCTCCGCCGCGTCGGTTTCGAGGGCCGACCGGTAGGCGGGTTCCCGTTCGCGCAACGCCTCCACGAGCCGGTCCGTCAGCTCGGGCAGCGCCTCCACCAGCGCGCGGGCGGCCCGGTGCAGTACGGCGACGGCCTCGCGATCGGCCAGCGAACGGAAGCGGCGCGGCATCGGCGCGGCGGGGGGCGGCCCGTGCAGCGCCCTGACCCGTGAATGTACGACCTGCGGCATGGCGGCCTCCACCGGGATTCGGCCGGCTCGGAAACGGCCGGCTCCGGTTGGCCCAGCCCGGCGTTGGGCATGAGCACACCGAATCATCCTGACGTCCGCAATATGGCATACCGGCCGGTCGGTACCTAGGGGTCTGCGGCCTCCTTCTCATCACGGTCCTGCAACCTCCGGACAACACGGCCGCTCCCGGGGCCCGGTCACACCGCCCGGCCGGGCCCGGGGACGCGGGCCCGAGCGGGTCCGGTCACGCCCTTCGGCCCGGCCGGGTCACGCCGCTCGCCGCGGCCCGCTCCCCCGCCCGGCCGGGCCCGGTCCTTCCGCTCGGCCGGGCCCGGGGCGCCGCTCCCCCGGGGCCGGTACGGTCCTCAGTGGCCCAGCACCCGGGCGAGTTCGGTGCGCGAGCGCACTCCGAGGGCGGCGAAGACATTGCGCAGGTGGTGGTCGACGGTCCGGGTGCTCACCGAGAGCCGGAGCGCCACCTCGCGGTTGGTCGCCCCCTCGGCCACGCAGCGGGCGATCCGGGCCTGTTGCGGGGTGAGCGCGGTCAGCGGATCCGGGCCGCCGTGCGCGGCCGGGGCCTCCACGGCCTCGCCGGCCGCCCGCAGTTCGCCGCGCGTCCGGTCCGTCCAGGCCCGCGCGCCGCACCGTTCGAACCCCACCAGGGCGTCCCGCAGCGGCTCCCGGGCCTCCCTGGTACGGCGCCGCCGGCGCAGCCACGCCCCGAACAGCAGCTGCGTCCGGGCGCGTTCGAAGTCGCCGCCGGCGCGGTCGTGATGGGTCAGCGCCTCCGCGTAGCGGCCCGCCACGTCCCCCGGCGCGGCCAGTAGGGCGCGGCAGCGGGCCAGTTGGGCGGGGACCTGGGGGTCGGTGGTCCTGGTCGCCCAGACGGCGAACTCCGCCACGGCGTCGGCGACCGGTCCGCCGCCCGCCGCCCGGTCCGTCCGGCCGGCCAGCACGGACGCCTCCACGTAGCAGGGCACGGCGAGCATCCGGGTGGCGAAGTGGCCGCGTCGGGGGCCGGGGCGGACGAGGGGGTCCAGCCGGGCCGCGGCCTCGCCGCAGCGTCCGGCCGCCAGTTCGGCGCGGGCCAGGGCCCAGGTGGCGAGGGTGGCGGCCTGGGCGAGCCCGTGCGGCCCGGCGCCCGCCAGCGCCGCCTCGGCATGGCCCGCGCACTCCTCGGGTCCGCTCTCCACAGACGCGGCGAGGGCGAGGACGGCGTGCAGATGGGAGGCGGCGTTCGGCTGCCCGGTGCGGGAGGCGGCGCGCAGGCCCTCCCGCGCGTGGGCGCGGGCGCGGGCATGCCGGCCGGCCCGCAGCTCCGCGTACGCCAGATGCTCCAGAGCCTGTGGCAGCAGCGCCTCCATGCCGGTGGCCCGTACGGCGGCGAGCGCCCTGGCCCCGCACCGGCAGGCGGCCTCCAGATCGCCCAGTACCAGCGCCGAGACCGCGCCGCGCAGCAGCGCCACCGGGTCCCCCGTCCCGCCGGAGTCCTCCAGACAGCGCCGCAGCAGGGTCCGCCCCTCGGTGAGACGGCCCCGCAGCAGGGCGCAGATCCCGTCGCGGTACGGCCCGAGCGCCGGGTCGGCGGCGACGGGGGCCCGGCTCAGCGCGTCCAGGTACGCCAGCGCGTCCCCCATCGCCCAGGCGGCCTCGGCGGCGGCCAGCCGGGCCTCCAGGGCGCGTCCCGGATCGGCCGGGGCGAGGAGGTCCGCCGCGGTCAGCAGCGCCTGATGGGCATCGGCGGCCGGCCCGTCGTGCAGGGCCAGCAGCCCCCGTACGAGATGGGCTCCGCCGTGCGGCGTCCGGGCGCCCACCCGGGCGAGCAGCGCGCGGGCCCGTCCGGCGTCCCCGGCGAGCCGCGTCTGCTCGGCGGCCGCGACGAACCGTCCCGCCCGCACCCCCTCGTCGGTGGTCAGCCGCGCGGCACGGGCCAGCGCCGCCGCCCGCTCCCCGTGCGGGCGCGGGGCCGTGGCCGCCGCCTCCAGCGCGTCGGCCAGCCCGTCGTCGGGCCCCTCGGCGGCACACGCCCACTGCACGAGCGCGGGCAGAGCCGCCGCGCCGGCGACGGGGCGCGCGGGGGCGGGTGACGCCCAGGCGCGGGGCGCGGGGGCCTGCCGGGCGGGGACGGCCGCCGCCGCGACGGGCGCGGCCCGGCCGGCCCACCCCCGGACGGCCGGAACGGAGGAGCCGCCCGGCGCCGGGGCGGCGGAGCCCCTCGTGCGGTCCGCCGGCCGCCGGTCGGGCCGGGGGCGGGGGGCCAGCAGGGCGGCGAGGAGACCGTGGGCGGCGCGGAGGTGGCGGGGGGAGGCGCGGTGGAGGACCGCGCGGCGCAGCAGGGGATGGCTGAAGTGGACGCGGTCGCCGGCCCGTTGGAGGGCGCCCGCGGTGGCGGCGGGGGTGCGCAGGGCGAGGTCCGGGGCGGTGGTGCCGAGCCCGGCGGAGGCGGCGGCGCGGAGCAGGAGGGCGGTGTCGGCCCCGGTCCCCTCCGGTTCGTGCTCATGGGCCGCGGCGGCGAGCAGCAGCAGGGTGCGGGTGTGCGGCGGCAGGGCGTCGAGGCGGGCCGCGTGCGCCTCCAGGACGTCCTCGGCGCCCGGCAGCGGCCAGGGCAGCGCGGTGCGGCCGGCGAGCTGGCCGGGGGTGAGCCGGGCGGTGAGACCGGCGAGCAGCCGGGGGTTGCCGGCGGCCTCCCGCAGCAGTTCGCCCCGGACCACCGGATCCACCGGGTCCGTACCGCCCTCGGCGCCGGTGAGCCGGTCCAGGAGGGCCGCCGCCGCGTCGTCGTCGAGCGGTCCGAGCCGCAGCGCGGGCAGCCCGGAGAGCCCCGCCTCCTCCCCGGCGCCGGCCAGCACGGCGACCCGGCTGCCCGCGCCGAGTCGGCGGGCCGCGAAGACCAGCGCGCCGCGCGACCGGGCGTCCCAGGCGTCGGCGTCGTCCACGCAGACCAGCAGCGGCCGGTCAGCACCGAGTCCGCGCAGCAGGGAGAGCAGCGCGGCGGGGGCGATGCCCTCGCGCAGCAGGCGGTCCGGGGCCGACGGGAGCGGGCCGGGTGCCGAGCAGAGCAGGGCGTGCAGTCCGCTGAAGGGCAGCCGCCGCTCCGCGGGGTCGGCGGTGGCGTACAGGACGGGTCCGGTGTGCCGGTCGCGGTGGAGGGCCGCGGCCCTCTCCAGCAGGGCGGTGCGGCCGGTCCCGGGCAGCGCGGTCAGCACCAGCGCGCCGCCGTCCCCGTGCCGCAGACGTGTCAACAGGGTGTCGATGATGGCGAGTTCACCGCTGCGGCCGTACAGCCGGAGCGGACTGCGGACGGTCGTCGAGGGAGTCACGTCCGGCACGTTACTTCCGCGTAAACAGGGCCGGAAGACATGCGTCCGCCGCCGCGTCCCGGGTCCCGGCTTGCGGTGCGCGCTCCCAGGGCGGAGGTCGTACGGCTGTGCGCGCGCACAACGGGGCGCGGTCCGCGCCCGGGAGCCGGCGACGGGGCCGCACCGCCCGAGCGGCACGGCCCCGTCCCCCGGCATCCGGCCGGGCGTGGATCAGCGGACCGGGTGACCGGCCTCCCCGAGGGCGCCCTTGACCTCGGAGATCCGCAGATCACCGAAGTGGAAGACGGACGCGGCGAGCACCGCGTCGGCCCCGGCGTCGATGGCCGGCGCGAAGTCCGCGAGCCGGCCCGCGCCGCCGGAGGCGATGACGGGGACGGTCACGTGCGCGCGGACGGCGGCGATCATCTCGGTGTCGTAGCCGTCCTTGGTGCCGTCGGCGTCCATCGAGTTGAGCAGGATCTCGCCCGCACCCAGGTCGGCGGCCCGGTGCGCCCATTCGACGGCGTCGATGCCGGTGCCCTTGCGACCGCCGTGCGTGGTGACCTCGAAGGTGCCGGCGGGGGTGCGCCGGGCGTCCACGGAGAGCACCAGCACCTGGCGGCCGAAGCGCTCGGCGATCTCCCGGAGCAGCTCCGGGCGGGCGATGGCCGCCGTGTTGACGCCGACCTTGTCCGCGCCGGCCCGCAGCAGTCTGTCGACGTCGTCGGTGGTGCGGACGCCGCCGCCGACGGTGAGCGGGATGAAGACCTGCTCGGCGGTGCGGCGGACCACGTCGTAGGTGGTCTCCCGGTCGCCGCTGGAGGCGGTGATGTCGAGGAAGGTCAGCTCGTCGGCGCCCTCGGCGTCGTACAGCTTGGCCATCTCGACGGGGTCGCCGGCGTCGCGCAGGTTCTGGAAGTTGACGCCCTTGACGACGCGGCCGTTGTCCACGTCGAGGCAGGGGATGACACGTACGGCCAGGGTCATCGGGCACCTCCCCGGCGCGCGGGTGCGGACGCGGTCATGCGGAGACCGCCTCCAGCGCCTCTTCCAGGGTGAACGCCTTCGCGTACAGCGCCTTGCCGACGATCGCGCCCTCCACGCCCTCGGGGACGAGCGAGGCGATGGCCCGCAGGTCGTCGAGGGAGGAGACGCCGCCGGAGGCGACGACGGGCTTGTCGGTGGCGGCGCAGACGTTCTTCAGCAGCTCCAGGTTGGGGCCCTGGAGCGTGCCGTCCTTGGCGATGTCGGTGACGACGTAGCGGGCGCAGCCCTCGGAGTCGAGGCGGGCCAGCGTCTCGTAGAGGTCGCCGCCGTCGCGGGTCCAGCCCCGGCCGCGCAGGGTGGTGCCGCGCACGTCGAGGCCGACGGCGATCTGGTCGCCGTACTCGGCGATGACCTTGGCGACCCACTCCGGGGTCTCCAGGGCCGCGGTGCCGAGGTTGACCCGGCGGCAGCCGGTGGCGAGGGCGGCGGCGAGCGTGGCGTCGTCGCGGATGCCGCCGGAGAGCTCCACCTTGATGTCCATGGCGCCGGCCACCTCGGCGATCAGCGCCCGGTTGTCGCCGGTGCCGAAGGCGGCGTCCAGGTCGACCAGGTGCAGCCACTCGGCGCCGGAGCGCTGCCAGGCCAGGGCGGCCTCCAGCGGGGAGCCGTAGGAGGTCTCGGAGCCGGACTCGCCGTGTACCAGGCGGACCGCCTGGCCGTCGCGGACGTCTACGGCGGGGAGCAGTTCAAGCTTGGGCATTACAGCGTCTCGATCCAGTTGGTCAGCAGCTGGGCGCCGGCGTCGCCGGACTTCTCGGGGTGGAACTGGGTGGCCCACAGCGCGCCGTTCTCCACGGCCGCCACGAACCGTTCGCCGTGCGTGGCCCAGGTGACCCGGGGGGCACGGATCTTCGGGTTGGTGACGTCGAGGCTCCAGTCGTGCGCCGCGTAGGAGTGCACGAAGTAGTAGCGCGCGCCGGCGTCGAGGCCGGCGAACAGCTGGGAGTCCTCGGGGGCCTCGACGGTGTTCCACCCCATGTGGGGGACGATGTCGGCCTTGAGCGGGCCGACGGTGCCGGGCCACTCGTCCAGGCCCTCGGTCTCCACCCCGTGCTCGATGCCGCGCTCGAAGAGGATCTGCATGCCCACGCAGATGCCCATGACGGGGCGCCCGCCGGCGAGCCTGCGGCCGATGATCCATTCGCCGCGGGCCTTCTTCAGCCCCTCCATGCACGCGGAGAACGCGCCGACGCCGGGCACGAGGAGCCCGTCGGCGTTCATCGCGGTGTCGAAGTCGCGGGTGATCTCGACGTCCGCGCCGACGTGCGCCAGGGCGCGTTCGGCGGAGCGGACGTTGCCGAAGCCGTAGTCGAAGACGACGACCTTCTTCTTGGTGTCCATGTGCGTGCTCCTCAGTCCCAGAGTCCCTGGATCCGCATGACGCCCGCGACCAGGCACATCACGGAGGCCAGTCCGAGCAGCACGATGACGCCCTTGGGCATGCCCTGCTTGGCGAACGAGTAGACCCCTCCGGCCAGGAAGAGGCCGACCAGGATCAGGACGGTGTTCAGGCCGGTCACAGCGCGCCCTTCGTGGAGGGGAGGATGCCGGCGGCGCGCGGGTCGTGCTCGCTGGCGTAGCGCAGGGCGCGGGCGAGCGCCTTGAACTGGCATTCGACGATGTGGTGCGCGTTGCGCCCGTACGGGACGTGGACGTGCAGGGCGATCTGCGCCTGGGCGACGAAGGACTCCAGGATGTGCCGGGTCATCGTCGTGTCGTAGGCGCCGATCATCGGCGCCATGTTCTCGGGCTCGGTGTGCACCAGGTAGGGGCGGCCGGAGAGGTCGACGGTGACCTGGGCGAGCGACTCGTCCAGCGGGACGGTGCAGTTGCCGAAGCGGTAGATGCCGACCTTGTCGCCGAGGGCCTGCTTGAAGGCGGCGCCCAGCGCGAGGGCGGTGTCCTCGATGGTGTGGTGCGAGTCGATGTGCAGATCGCCGTCGGTCTTGACCGTGAGGTCGAACAGCCCGTGCCGGCCGAGCTGGTCGAGCATGTGGTCGTAGAAGCCGACACCGGTCGCGACATCGACCTTGCCGGTGCCGTCGAGGTTGATCTCGACGAGCACGGACGTTTCCTTCGTGGTGCGTTCCACGCGGCCTACGCGGGGGCTCATGCGTCGTGCTCCTTCTTGGCGTTCTCTGTTTCAAGCGTGCGGACCGCGTCGAGGAAGGCGTCGTTCTCCTCCGGGGTCCCCGCGGAGACCCGCAGCCATCCCGGTACGCCGTTGTCCCGGACCAGGACGCCCCGGTCGAGGATCTGCCGCCACGCGGCGTGGCTGTCGGCGAAGCGGCCGAACTGGACGAAGTTGGCGTCCGATTCGGTGACCTCGAAGCCGGCGGCCCGCAGTGCCGTGACGATCCGGTCGCGCTCGCTCTTGAGCTGCGCGACGTAGCCGAGGAGCGTGTCGGTGTGCTCCAGGGCGGCGAGCGCGGTGGCCTGGGTGACGGAGGAGAGGTGGTACGGCAGCCGGACCAGCTGCACCGCGTCGACCACGGCGGGGTCGGCGGCCAGGTAGCCGAGGCGGAGCCCGGCGGCGCCGAACGCCTTCGACATGGTGCGCGAGAGCACCAGGTGGGGGCGGCCCTCGATCAGCGGGAGCAGCGAGGGGTGGTGGCTGAATTCGCCGTACGCCTCGTCCACGACGACCATCGACGGCTTGGCGGCCTGCGCGGCCTCGTACAGGGCGAGGACGGTGTCCGCGTCGACGGCGGTGCCGGTGGGGTTGTTGGGGGAGGTGATGAAGACGACGTCGGGGCGGCGCTCGGCGATGGCCGCGCGGGCGGCGTCGACGTCGATGGTGAAGTCCTCGTTGCGCGGTCCGGAGATCCAGCCGGTGCCGGTGCCCCGGGCGATCAGGGCGTGCATCGAGTACGACGGCTCGAAGCCGATCGCGGTGCGGCCGGGCCCGCCGAAGGTCTGCAGCAGTTGCTGGAGGACCTCGTTGGAGCCGTTGGCCGCCCAGACGTTGGCGGCCTCGACCCGGTGCCCGGCGGTGCGGGTGAGGTAGCGGGCCAGCTCGGTGCGCAGCTCGACGGCGTTGCGGTCGGGGTAGCGGTTGAGGTGGCGGGCGGCCTCGCGGACCCGTTCGGCGATGCGGTCGACGAGGGCGTCGGGCAGCGGGTAGGGGTTCTCGTTGGTGTTGAGCCGTACGGGCACGTCGAGCTGGGGCGCTCCGTACGGGGACTGGCCGCGCAGTTCGTCGCGCAGGGGCAGGGCGTCCCACGGGTTGGCCGTGGGGCCGCCGGCGTTGCTGTTCGTCACTGCTGGGGAACCTTCCACCCGAACCTGGCCTTGAGCGCGGCGCCGTGGGCGGGGAGGTCCTCCGCCTCGGCGAGGGTCACCACGTGGTGGGTGACCTCGGCGAGCGCGTCGCGCGTGTAGTCGACGATGTGGATGCCGCGCAGGAAGGACTGCACGGACAGGCCCGAGGAGTGGCAGGCGCAGCCGCCGGTGGGCAGGACGTGGTTGGAGCCGGCGCAGTAGTCGCCCAGCGAGACGGGCGACCAGGGGCCGACGAAGACCGCCCCGGCGTTGCGGACGCGGTCCGCGACGGCGGCGGCGTTCTCCGTCTGGATCTCCAGGTGCTCGGCGGCGTACGCGTCGACGACCTTGAGACCGTCCTCCAGGTCGTTGACCAGGACGATCGCGGACTGGCGGCCGGCCAGCGCGGGCTCGATGCGGTCGGCGACGTGCTTGGTCGCGGCGACCTGCGGGACCAGCTCGGCCTCGGTGGCGGCGGCCAGTTCCTCGGAGTCGGTGACCAGGACGGCGGCGGCCATCGGGTCGTGCTCGGCCTGGCTGATCAGGTCGGCGGCGACGTGCACCGGGTCGGCGGTGGCGTCCGCGAGGATCGCGATCTCGGTGGGCCCGGCCTCGGCGTCGATGCCGATGCGGCCCTTGAGAAGGCGCTTGGCGGCGGCGACGTAGATGTTGCCGGGGCCGGTGACCAGGTTGACCGGCAGGCAGTCCCCGGTGCCGTACGCGAACATCGCGACGGCCTGGGCGCCCCCGGCGGCGTAGACCTCGTCCACTCCGAGCAGGGCGCAGGCGGCCAGGATCGTGGGGTGCGGCAGTCCGCCGAACTCCTTCTGCGGCGGGGAGGCGATGGCGACGCCCTCGACGCCGGCCTCCTGGGCGGGCACCACGTTCATCACCACGGAGGACGGGTACACCGAACGTCCGCCCGGCACGTACAGCCCGACGCGCTCGACCGGGACCCACTTCTCGGTGACGGTGCCGCCGGGGACGACCTGGGTGGTGTGCGTGGTGCGGCGCTGCTCGCGGTGGACGAGGCGGGCGCGGCGGATCGACTCCTCCAGGGCGGCGCGGACGGCGGGATCGAGCCCGTCCAGGGCGGCGGCGATCGCGTCGGCGGGGACCCGGATCGTTTCCAGCCGTACGCCGTCGAGCTTCTCCCCCCAGTCGATCACTGCCGCGGAGCCACGATGGCGTACGTCGTCGCAGATCGGCCGCACCGTCTCCAGGGCGGCTTCCACGTCGAACTCGGCACGGGGCAGCAGGTCGCGCAGGGCGCCGCCCTCGGGGAGGGCATCGCCGCGCAGATCGATTCGAGAGATCACACCGCAATTCTCGCAGACCGGCTCCGACGCCCGGACGCCCGTATCACTGGCTGATACATGCCCTGGCCGTCACGGCTGACTATGAGCGTTCACACAGTCACGCAGAGGGAATAACGGGATTACGGCCGACCGGAACCGGAGGGACCGCGTCCCCCGCCGGCCGGCAGCTCCGAACGAGAGGGGCGTCGGTGACCGAACCGCACGACGGGGATTTCCCGGACGACCTCAGCGCTGCCGAACTGGGCATGTGGCAGTCCTTCCGGACCGGGACCACCTACGACCTGCGCGCCCGCGACGGGGTGCGCGACGATCCGTTCGCCCCGCAGGGCTGGGGCGCCGAGCGCAGTGTGGAGGCCCGGGTCGTGGCCCGGCTGCTGCTGAACGGCCCGCAGCCGCGGCCGGGCCGGGTGGCGGCGCTGAAGCTCCGCGGGGTGAGGATCACGGGACGGCTGGACCTGGCCGGCGGCCGCGTCGATCCGTACGTGGAGATGACGGGCTGCCGGTTCGACGAGGAGGTCCTGCTGCCCGAGTGCCACTTCACGACCCTGCGGATCGTGGGGTGCGCGATGCCCCGGCTGGAGGCGGCGCGGCTGCGCACCGAGGGCGATCTCCATCTGCCCCGGTGCCGGGTGGAGCGCGGGATCCGGCTCACGGACGCGCAGATCGGCACGGATCTGCTGCTCAACCAGATCGACATCGGCCCGGACCGGCAGGGGCGGGCGCTGCTGGGCGACGGCCTCTCGGTGGGCCAGGACCTCCAGGCGGAGATGGTCGAGACGCTCGGGGAGCTGAGCCTGCGCGGGGCGAAGGTGGGCGGTTCGCTGAGCCTGCGGGGCAGCCGGCTGCGGGCGGCGCAGGGCCGGCGCGCGCTCAACGCCCCGCAGCTGAGCGTGGAGCGGACGCTGTACATGAGCGAGGCGTGGGTGAGCGTGGACACGGGCAACCTGGGCACCACCCCGCCGTACGGCATCTCCTCCTCCCCCACCCCCGCGCACGGCACCCGGCCGCAGGTCTTCCGCTGCCGGGGCGGGGTGCGGCTGGACGACGGCCGGTTCGGCGACGCGGTCGACCTGCACAAGGCGGTGTTCCGGCTGGCGGACCGCGAGGAGCTGTCGCTGCGCCGGATCGCCGTCCCCGAGCTGCGCTTCAACCCGGAGCGGCCCGCGCGCGGCCGGGTGGTGCTCAACGGGGCGAGGGTCGTCACGCTGATCGACGTGTCGAGCAGCTGGCCGGGGCCCGGCGGGCTCGCGATGGGCGGTTTCGTCTACGAGAACCTGGTGCCGTACGGGCACTTCCCGCTCGCCCGGCGGCTGGAATGGGTGGCGGCGGCGACCCCGGAGTACGCCCCGGAGCCGTACGAGCGGCTGGCGGCGGTGCTGCGGTCCAGCGGGGAGGACTCGGACGCCCGCGAGGTGCTGCTGGCCAAGCAGCGCCGGCGCCGGGAGACCCTGCCGCCCGCCGCGAAGCTCTGGGGCTTCCTCCAGGACTGGACGGTGGCGTACGGCTACCGGCCGGGGCGGGCCGCGCTGTGGATGGCGGTCCTGTGGGCGACGGGCGCGCTGGTCTTCTCGCGGTACGAACCGGCGGCGATCAAGGGGGAGGAGCACCCGGAGTGGAACCCGGCGCTGTACGCGCTGGACCTGCTGGTGCCGGTGATCAATCTCGGCCAGGACGGCTACTGGCGGATGGAGGGCGGCTGGCAGTGGCTGGCCGCCGTGCTCGTCCTGCTGGGCTGGATACTGGCCACCACGGTCGCCGCCGGGGCCACCCGTCTGCTGCGGCGCGGCTGATTCTCCGGAGCCCCGTCCGGTGCGCGCTCCGAGGTGAGGGCCGTTCGCCCCGGCGGACGGCCTACGCCCCCGGAACAGCCGGATCAAGCCAAAATCCACCCCATTCCTTTACTCTTTCTTGGCTATGGGCGGGGCAACCCTCCCACTCGGCACCAAAGCTTCACAGCACCCCCCTGGCGCTGCCCCGACCAGCGCTTTTCAATGGTCTGCACCATGCCTTTCCTCCGTGCTCTGCTCCGCACCGCGCGCATGGTCCGGCCCGTGCCGGAGCTGCCCGCCGGCTGGCCGGCGGACCATGCGGTGATGCTCGACGCCCCCGACGAGCGGCTGTCGCCCGCCCTGGTGGCCGCGGCCGTCGGGGAGTACGAGCCGGCGGCCAAGCTGCTGGCGACCACCCGGGACGCGGCGGAGTGGGAGCTGCGGGACCGCTATCTCAACCGGCTGGTGGCCTTCGCCAGGAATCGGGACGGCTGGCTGCGGTCCTGGCTGGCGGCGGCCCCGCACGATCCCGACGCCACCCTGGTCAAGGCACAGCTCGTCGTGGAGCGGGCCTGGGACTCACCGGCCCGCGCGGAGCAGCTGCGCGCGGTCGGGCCGGTGATCACGGCGGCGGCGCAGGGCGATCCGCGCGATCCGGTGCCGTGGCGGCTGGCACTGGACCACGCCCGGGGCACCCGGGCCACGCACACCACGTTCGAGGCGCTGTGGGAACAGGCCGTCCAGCGCTCCACCCACCATTACGGCTGCCATGTCGCCGCGCTCCAGTACCTCTCCGCCGCCTGGTACGGCTCGCACCGCGAGTGCTTCGACTTCGCCGAGCGGGCGGCCGAGGACGCGCTGCCCAGCTCGCTGGTGCAGGCGCTGCCGCTGCGGGCCGCCTTCGCCCTGCTGACCGACGCCCCGGCCGCCTCGGCCACCCCGGTGCAGCTGGACCGGACCGACGCCGCCTGCGATCTGGCGATCGCGCTGTCCGCCGCCTTCGCGCCGGGCGACCCGTGGCCGGCCGAGGTCCGCAATCTGCTGGCGTACGTGCTGGTGGCGCGGGGTCGCTGGGCCGAGGCGCGGGAGCAGTTCGAGCGGATCGGGCCGCACGCGTCGTCGTTCCCGTGGGGGGCCGTCTCGGCCGATCCGCTGGGGGTCTTCCTGGACGCGCGGGACGGGGCGCGGCGGCGGGCGGCCGCCAGGAGGCCGTCCGGCGACCGGGGCCGGCCGCGCGGCCATTACGCTTGACCGCTGTGACCACCGCTCGCCTGCCCCTGTTCCCGCTGAACGCGGTGCTGTTCCCGGGCCTCGTGCTGCCGCTGAACGTCTTCGAGGAGCGCTATCGCGCCATGATGCGCGAGCTGCTGAAGACCGACGAGGACGCACCGCGCCGTTTCGCCGTGGTCGCCGTCCGCGACGGCCGTGAGACCGCGCCGACGGGGGCCGGCATGCCGGACGCCGTGACGCTCCCGGCCGAACGCGGCCCGGCCGACGGCTTCGGCCCCGATCCGGTCCAGAGCTTCCACCGGGTCGGCTGCGTCGCCGACGCGGCGAAGATCCGGGAGCGCCCGGACGGCAGCTTCGAGGTGCTCGCGACCGGCACGAGCCGGGTGCGGCTGCTCTCCGTGGACGCGAGCGGCCCGTACCTCACGGCGGAGCTCGAAGAGCTGGAGGAGGACCCGGGCGAAGGCGCGGACACCCTCGCCGACGGCGTCCTGCGGGCCTTCCGCAGCTACCAGAAGCGGCTGGCGGGCGCGAGCGAGCGGTCCCTGACCACGGGGGCGGACCTCCCCGACGAACCGTCCGTCGTCTCGTACCTGGTCGCCGCCGCCGCGGTCCTGGACATCCCCGCGAAGCAGCGGCTCCTCCAGGCCCCGGACACCGCGACCCGGCTCCGCGAGGAGCTGTCCCTGCTGCGCTCCGAGACCGCCGTCATCCGTCATCTTCCGTCGCTGCCCGCGGTGGACCTGACCCGCGCCCCGACCCACCCCAACTGAGCGACCCGGAGCCCCCGTCCCGTGGCGAAGAAGCCGAAGAAGCAGAACCAGTCCGCCGGCACCCCCGCCACGGTCGCGCTGACCGCGGCGGGCACCGCGTTCACCGTGCACGCGTACGACCACGACCCGGCGTCCGCCTCCTACGGCGAGGAGGCCGCCGAGGCCCTCGGCGTCTCCCCCGACCGCGTCTTCAAGACCCTCGTCGCCGACGTCGACGGCCGGCTGACCGTGGCCGTCGTCCCCGTGGCCGGCTCCCTCGACCTCAAGGCCCTCGCCTCAGCCGTCGGAGGCAAGCGCGCCGCCATGGCCGACCCGGCCGCCGCCGAACGCACCACCGGCTACGTCCGCGGCGGCATCTCCCCCCTCGGCCAGCGCAAACGCCTCCCCACCGTCCTCGACGCCTCCGCCCGCACCCACCCCACCATCTGCGTCTCCGCCGGCCGCCGCGGCCTGGAGGTGGAACTCTCCCCCGACGACCTGGCCACCCTGACCGCGGCAACGTTCGCCCCGATCGGCCGCGCCTAGCCCGCTCGCAGCACGGCCCCGGAACCCACCCCGGTCACCACCCAGCCCCACCCGGCAAGCCCGACCCCGTCCGGCACAACCCAGCCCGTCCGGCACAACCCAGCCCGTCCGGCGCTTGAGGACACCCCCACCCGGCACACCCCAGCCCACCCGGTACACCTCCAGCCCGTCCGGCGTTTGAGGACCGGGGGCCCGGGGGCAGCGCCCCCGGTAACGGGAAGGGGCGGGGAGGGGAAAGGCCCCGCGCAGCGGCACCCCCCACACCCCGCCCCCGGCTCACCCCGCGGCGGCCGGCCCAGCGCCCCCGGACGCCCCGTCGCCCCCGGACGCCCCGGGCGCCCCGGACGCCCCGGGCGGCACAGGCGCCCCAGGCGCACCGGGCCCAACAGGCGCACCCGGCCCCCCAACCGGCGCCTCCGGTGCCCCCGGCACCCCGTACACCCCCCACGGCTCCGGATCCCGGGGCCCGAACACCGCCGTCAACCCCAGGTGCACCGCCATCGCCGCCAGCGACCACGCCAGCAGCGCCCCCTTCGCATGCAGCTCCAGCGGCGCGTCGAAGATCACGCCCTTGCCGACCTCCCGCGCGTGCGCGACCACGTCGTCGGTCGGCCCCAGCCGCGTACCGAGCTGCCAGGCGAGCAGCGAGCCGAGCACCCCGCCCACCGCGAGCCCGACGACGAGCGGAATCCCGCCGCGCCGGTGGAACCAGAAGACGAGCCCCGCGGAGACCGCCCCGAACGCCAGGCCCAGCAGCGCGAACGTGCCGTCGGCCCCGATCGCCTCCTCGCCCTCGCTGTCGCTGAGGAAGACCGCGCTGTCGTCGGAGACCAGCGGAACGCGCGGTGCCAGCCAGAGCCAGAGCAGTCCGAGGAGGACACCGGCGACGGTCACGAGGCCCGCGACGACGGCCGCGCGCCGCAGATCCGTACGGAGTGCCCCGTCGTCCTCCGTGGGCGGGGTCCAGGGATGGGACCCCGTACGGCCGTCCCCTTCCGGCGGCTTCTGCCACGGGTCGTGGGGCGAGGGCTGGTGCGGCGGCGTCAGAGGTGCGGTCACCGTGCCATCGTGCCAGGCGCCCCCGCCCGCCGCCTCACCGGACCGACGCCCTGCGGTACGCCCAGGCCGCCACGGCCAGCGAGAGGACGCCGACGGCCGCGCAGACGCCGAGGTCGAGGGCGACGACGGCCCAGTCCGGCCGGGCGTCGAAGGAGTGGGAGAGCGCCTCGACCCCGTACGTGGAGGGCAGCAGGTCCCGCGCCCAGTCCACCGGCCCGGGCAGCCGGTCGGCCGGCAGGACGCCCAGCAGCAGCGCCGCGGACATGCCGAGCTGACCGAGGAGCGTGGCGAGTTCCTGGCGCGGGGCGAGCAGTCCGAGCGCGGCGCCGAGCCCGGAGAGGGCCGCCCCGGAGAGCGGGACGACGGCGACGAGCACCCAGAGATGGGCCATCGGCAGCCCGAACAGCAGACTGCCGGCCACGGCCGTGACCACCGTGCCGGGCACGGTGAAGGAGGCGTACGCGCCGGCCGCGCCGAGCACTACCGCCGCGGGCGGCACCGGCAGCGTCGCGTAGTGGTCGAGCCCGCCCGCCGCCCGCAGCTGCCCGAAGTACTGGGCGAGCAGGTTCAGCGCGACGAAGGCGACGACCAGGACGCTGGATCCGGCCACCACCGCACGGGCCTCGGCACCCCCGTCCACGACCCCGCGCATCAGGACCATGATCCCGACGGACTGGAAGGTCGCCACGAAGAGCAGCGGGATCCGGGCCACCCGGGCCCGGCTCAGCTGCGCCCGGTAGACCGCGGCGAGGGAGGGGAAGAGCCGGGCCCGGGGCGCCAGCGGCGCGGGCCCGGCCCCCGGGGCGCTGCCGCCCCCGTGTGTCCCGGCCGTTTTGTCCGTGCCGGCCGCCCCGGCCACCGCACTGATCGCGTTCACGCCTTCACCAGTCCCTGGGTCGCTCCCCCGCCGAGCGCGAGATAGACATCCTCCAGGCTGGGGGTCGCCAGGGTGAAGTCGTCGAGTGCGGCGAAGGCCGCGCCACCGGTCACCGCGGCGACCGCGGCCCGCGCCTCGTCGGGCCCGAGCCGCAGCACCCAGCGGCGCCCGGACTCCTGGGCCGAGGCCCGCAGAGCGGCCACCTCGGGCACGTCCAGCGGCGCCCGCTCGCGCCACACCAGCTCCACCCGTACCTCCCCGGCGACGCGTTCCTTGAGCCCGGAGGGGGTGTCGCAGGCGATGACCCGGCCGTGTTCGACGACGGCGACCCGGTCGAGCACGGTCTCCGCCTCGATGACGTTGTGGGTGACCAGCACCACCGTCGCTCCGCGTTCCGCGCGCCGCCGGTCGACGGCCGCCCAGACGGCGCGCCGGGCGACGGGATCCATGCCGGTGGTCGGCTCGTCGAGGATCAGCACCGGCCGCTCCCCGACCAGCGCGGCGGCCACGCACGCGAGCCTGCGCTGCCCGCCGGAGAGCTTCTTCAGCGGGCGCGCGGCGAGTTCGGTGAGGCCGAGTTCGGCGAGGACGGCGTCGCGTTCGGCGCGGGCCTCGCGCACTGGCAGGCCCCGGAGCCGGCCGGTGGTCTCGGCGGCGAGCCCGACCGTCAGTTCGTCGAGCGCGGTCGACTCCTGGCCGAGGTAGCCGATGAGCCGGGCCGCCCGGTCGGGGTGGCGCACCAGATCGTGGCCGAGGACGTGGACGGAGCCCGCGTCGGGCCGCATGAGTCCGGTGAGCTGGCGGACGAGGGTGGACTTCCCGGCGCCGTTGGGGCCGAGCAGCCCGAAGATCTCGCCGCGCCGGACGTCCAGGCTGATGCCGTCGGTCGCCCGCACCTCGGGCGTGGCGGGCGCCCCGCGCCGGCCCCGGGCCGCGGGGTAGGTCTTCACCAGATCCCGCACCGCGCACACGGTGCCGTCCGCCGTCTGCGCCTGTGCTGTGCCCGTACTCACGAGGTACGAGGGTACGGGGTCGGGAGAGCCGCACGACGCCCGGGGCCGCACCGAACGGGCACCGACGCGGGGGACGCGGATGGGGTTGAGCGCCCGGGATACCGATGCGGTCTCAGTCGCCGGCGGAGACCGCGCGCTCCGGCTGTCCGGCGCCGGGGTGCCGTTCCGCGGCCAGGGCGTGCTTCTCGCCCGCGGGGGCGTGCTCCGGTTCCGTGGTGACGTCGATCTCGCGCCAGAAGCCCGCCCGGATCGCGTAGCGGTCGTGCTCGTCGATCTGGTCGTCCTTGTGGGCGAGGAGTCCGAAGCGGGCGGCGTAGCGGAGCAGTTCGCCGTCGATGCGGTGCGGGATGCGCGGGTAGAGGGCCGACAGCTTCGTGACGTGGACCGGTTCGGGCAGCCGTGCCATCCAGCGGCGGGCGAAGACCTGGCCCACCTCGAAGGGGTCGCCGCCGACCGTGGTGATGTCCTCCTCGCGGTCCGCCCAGCGCTGCTCGGCGCTGGTGAGCTGCGCGAGCGTGGGCAGGGACGCGGTCTCGGGCGGTTCGCCGACCGGACCGCCGCGCTCCACCCAGCCCCGGTCGGAGGACCACCGCAGGGTGGCCCCGGCCGGAGCGGCGACGGGGTGCGGGGCGGCGGGCTGGTGGCCGGGGCCGCGCAGGGTGCCGGCGAGGTCCTTGGGGGTGGGGACGCCCCGGCCCCCGTGGCCCTGCGGGGCGGGGCCGGGGGCCGTGCCGGACGGGGTGGCGGTCCCGTCCGGGGCGGCGGCCTCGCCCCGCGTCTCGGAGGCCCGTTCGGCGGAGGCCCGTTCGGCGGAGGCGGCGAGGGCGGACTCGGGCAGCGGGGCGGAGAGGATCGCGGCGATCTCGGGGCGCGGCACGGGCGGGGGCGCGCAGCCACCGGTCTCCTTGGCGCGGACGGCCTGGGTGATCCAGGCGCGGTCCAGGACGCGGCGTTCGTCGGCCTCGGCGACCAGGTCCTCGGACTGGTTGTAGTCGCCGTCGGCGGCCTGGACGGCCCAGAGGTGGACGGCCACGCCGTGTTCCTTGGCGGACATCAGTCCGGGCAGAAGGTCGCCGTCGCCGGTGACCAGGACGACGTCGGAGCAGGCACGGTTCCGGGCGAGTTCGGTCAGCTCGGCGTGCATGGCCGCGTCGACGCCCTTCTGCGCCCACCGGCCGTCGCTGCGGGTGAGGGCGCCCAGCCGTACGGTCACGCGGGGCATGACCCGCAGTCTGCGGTGTTCGGGCTGGGGTACGCGGTCGGGGGCGCCGTCGAACCAGTAGATCCGCAGGAGCGGCTGGGCGGTGTCGGCCTCGGCCCGCTCGCGCAGCCCCTGGATCAGGGCGGCGTGGTCGACCGTGATGCGGGACCGGGCGGGCTCCCCGGCCAGCAGGCTCGCGGCCGCGCCCAGCAGATAGCCGGCGTCCACCAGGACGACGCAACGGTCCACGCGTTCCACCCTCTTCCAGGAATTCGGGAACGGCTCCGGCGGATCCGCCTCCTCGGGGGAAGGGGCGGGCCGCTCACTCAGGGTTTCCTTCGAGTCTGCCCGACCACGCGGAGGTTAACGGCCGGAACTGGATCATCGGCGTGGCGGATCGCGAAAAGGGCGCATCATACCCCCTCACTACGCACGGTAATGATCCAACATGCGATGTATATCCGATTATGTGAATCTGACAGCGGTCCTGGCCCCGAGAGTCCCCACAGGAGGAACACCATGGCCAAGAACAAGAACCGCAAGCAGGGCGGACAGCAGGTTCGCGCGTCCGAGTCGGAGCGGGGCGCGCAGGACGCGCGTTCCACCTCCTTCGAGTCGCAGAACCAGTCCCAGGCGCAGGCCCAGGGCAGCCCTGCCGATGTTGCGCGTAAGCATCAGCGGCGCTTCGGCCACAACTGACCGGACTTCTCCGGTACGGCCACAGGCCGGTAGCCGGGAGGGGCGCACCCGCTGTCGCGGGGCGCCCCTCCCGTGCGTACGGACGCGGGCGGCGGCTCAGCCGGCCAGGCAGGACGGGCCGAGGAGCACCTTCAGGTCGCCGAAGAGCGCCGGGTCGGGCTGCACCCGGTGCCGGTCGAGCCGGAGCACGGTGGTCTTGCGGGGGCCCTGGAGCTTGATCCGGACCTCGGTGTTGCCCCGGTGGTTGCTGAGCACCTCGCCGAGCCGGCTGACCATGGGCGGGGTGATCTTGACCGTGGGGATGGTCAGGACGACGGGCGCGTTGGTCCCCGCCGAGGAGAGGTCCGGGACCTGCATCTCCATGGCGACGAGCCGGGGGACGTCCTCGCGCTTGTCGAGCCGCCCCTTGACGAAGACGACGGTGTCCTCGACGAGCTGGGTGGAGACCAGCTGATAGGTGGCGGGGAAGAACATGCACTCGATCGAGCCGGCCAGGTCCTCGACGGTGGCGATGGCCCAGGCGTTGCCCTGCTTGGTCATCTTGCGCTGGAGGCCGGAGATGATGCCGCCGATGGTGACGATCGCGCCGTCGCTGTGCTCCCCGCCGGTGAGCTGGGAGATCGCGGCGTCCGACTTGTCGCTCAGGACGTGCTCGATGCCGAAGAGCGGGTGGTCGGAGACGTAGAGCCCGAGCATCTCGCGCTCCTGGGCCAGCAGATAGGACTTCTCCCACTCGATGTCGGAGAACTCCACGTCGAGCCCGAAGGCCGGCTCGTCGCTGCCCTCGTCGCCGCCGCCGAAGAGGTCGAACTGCCCCTCGGCCTCCTTGCGCTTGACCTGCACCACGTTGTCGATCATGGACTCGTGGTGGGCGACGAGGCCCTTGCGGGTGTGGCCCATCTCGTCGAAGGCGCCGGCCTTGATGAGCGATTCCACCGTGCGCTTGTTGCAGACGACCGCCTCGACCTTGTCCAGGAAGTCCGGGAAGCTACTGTACTTCCCCTTCGCCTTGCGGCACCGGATGATCGAGTCCACGACGTTCTGGCCGACGTTCCGGACGGCCGTCAGACCGAAGAGGATGACGTCGTCGCCCTGGGCGGCGAAGTTGGACTCGGACTCGTTGACGTTCGGCGGGAGCACCTTGATGCCCATGCGGCGGCACTCGTTGAGGTAGACCGCGGACTTGTCCTTGTCGTCCTTGACCGAGGTGAGCAGCGCCGCCATGTACTCGGCGGGGTAGTTCGCCTTGAGGTAGGCGGTCCAGTAGGTGACCAGTCCGTACGCGGAGGAGTGCGCCTTGTTGAAGGCGTAGCCGGCGAACGGCACCAGCACGTCCCAGAGCGCCTTGATCGCCTCGTCCGAGAAGCCGTTCTTCTTGGCGCCCGCCTCGAAGAGGACGAAGTTCTTCGCCAGCTCCTCGGGCTTCTTCTTGCCCATCACGCGGCGCAGGATGTCGGCCTCGCCGAGCGAGTAGCCGGCGACGATCTGGGCGGCCTTCTGCACCTGCTCCTGGTACACGATCAGGCCGTAGGTGAGGCCGAGGACCTCCTTTAGGGGCTCCTCCAGCTCCGGGTGGATCGGGGTGATCTCCTGGCGGCCGTTCTTGCGCTCGGCGTAGTTCGTGTGCGAGTTCATGCCCATCGGGCCCGGCCGGTAGAGGGCCGAGACGGCGGAGATGTCCTCGAAGTTGTCGGGCTGCATCTGGCGGAGCAGGGAGCGCATCGGTCCGCCGTCGAACTGGAACACCCCGAGCGTGTCGCCCCGGCAGAGCAGCTCGTAGGTCTTGGGGTCGTCCAGCGGCAGGGCGAGCATCTCCAGGTCGATGCCCTTGTTGGCCTTCACCATCTTGATGGCGTCGTCCATGATCGTCAGGTTGCGCAGGCCGAGGAAGTCCATCTTCAGCAGGCCGAGCGACTCGCACTGCGGGTAGTCCCACTGCGTGATGGTGACGCCGTCGGTGTGCCGCACCCAGACCGGGGCGTGGTCGACGATCGGTTCGCTGGACATGATCACGCCGGCGGCGTGCACGCCCATCTGCCGGACCAGTCCCTCGACGCCCTTCGCGGTGTCGATGACCTTCTTGACGTCCGGCTCGCTCTCGTACATCCCCCGGATCTCGCCCGCCTCGCTGTAGCGCGGGTGCTTGGGGTCGGTGATGCCGCTGAGGTCGATGCCCTTGCCGAGGACGTCGGCGGGCATGGCCTTGGTGAGCCGGTCACCCATCGCGTACGGGTAGCCGAGGACGCGGGCGGAGTCCTTGATCGCGTTCTTGGCCTTGATCTTGCCGTAGGTGCCGATCATGGCGACCTTGTCGGCGCCGTACTTCTCGGTGACGTACCGGATGACCTCCACGCGCCGGCGTTCGTCGAAGTCGATGTCGACGTCGGGCATGGAGACGCGCTCCGGGTTGAGGAAGCGCTCGAAGATCAGCCCGTGCTGGATCGGGTCGAGGTCGGTGATGCCCATGGCGTACGCCACGATCGAACCGGCCGCGGAGCCTCGGCCGGGGCCCACCGCGATGCCGTTGTTCTTGGCCCACATGATGAAGTCGGCGACGACGAGGAAGTACCCCGGGAACCCCATCTGGATGATGATGTCCATCTCGTACTCGGCCTGCTTCTGCCGGTCCTCGGGGATCCCGCCCGGGTAGCGGCGGGCCATGCCCGCCCGGACCTCCTCCTGGAACCAGGTGACCTCGGTGAAGCCCTCCGGGATCTCGAACTTCGGCATCAGGTCGCGCTTCTCGAACATCCCGGTGGTGTCGATCTGCTCCGCGACCAGCAGGGTGTTGGCGCACCCCTGCTGCCAGGCGTCCGAGGAGTCGACGGCGTACATCTCGTCCGTCGTCTTGAGGTAGTAGCCGGTGCCGTCGAAGCGGAAGCGGTCGGGGTCGGAGAGGTTCTTGCCGGTCTGGATGCAGAGCAGCGCGTCGTGCGCGGTCGCCTCGCTGGCGTAGGTGTAGTGCGAGTCGTTCGTCACCAGGGGCGGGATGTTCAGCTTCTTGCCGATCTCCAGCAGCCCGTCGCGGACCCGGCGCTCGATCTCGATGCCGTGGTCCATCAGCTCCAGGAAGTAGCGGCCCTCGCCGAAGATGTCCTTGTAGTCGGACGCGGCCTGGACGGCCTCGTCGAACTGGCCGAGCCGCAGCCGGGTCTGCACCTCGCCCGAGGGGCAGCCGGTGGAGGCGATCAGGCCCTCGGACCACTGGGCGATGGTCTCCTTGTCCATACGCGGCCACTTCTGGAGCCAGCCCTCGGCGTAGGCGTCGGAGGAGAGCTTGAAGAGGTTGTGCAGTCCGGTGTTGTTCGCCGCCCAGATGGTCTTGTGGGTGTAACCGCCGGAGCCGGAGATGTCGTCGCGCTTCTGGTGCGGCTGGCCCCAGAGGACCTTGCGCTTGTGCTTGCGCGACTCGGGCGCGACGTACGCCTCGATGCCGATGATCGGCGTCACGCCGGCCTTCTTCGCGGAGTGGAAGAAGTCGTACGCCCCGTGCAGGTTGCCGTGGTCCGTCATCGCGATGTGCGACATGCCCATCTCGTTGCACGCCTCGAACATGTCCTTGAGCCGCGCGGCACCGTCCAGGAGCGAGTACTGGGTGTGGACGTGAAGGTGCGTGAAGGGCGGCTTGGTCACGGCGCTGTGCCTCCGGGGAACACGGGATGACGGCTGGGGGGACAGCGTGGAAGTCTACGTCTCCCGGGTCACGAGTGACGGGCACTCCGCGATACGGTCGCGCGTTGGAAGGGCGGGGACACCCGTCCCTTTTGTCATGTACGTCGTCATGCAGGCCCGGTACCAGGAGGCACCCAGAGATGTCGGACACGCAGACCGGCGCGGAGCGGCGCGGGGAGCAGATCCTTGAGGTCTTCGACACGGCGTTCGGCGAGCTGCTGGCGGCCGACCCGGCCGCCTTCCGGGTGAAGTTCCGCAAGATGGCGGGCTCGGCCTTCGCCTTCTACCGGGGCACCGCCTGCCTCTTCTACCACGACCTGGCGCGCGAGCGGCACGGCGGTCCGTACCTCGACGAGCGCACCGGCCGGGTGTGGATCCACGGCGATCTGCACGCGGAGAACTTCGGCACCTACATGGACGCCAACGGCCGGCTGATCTTCAATGTGAACGACTTCGACGAGGCGTACGTCGGCCCCTTCACCTGGGACCTCAAGCGCTTCGCCGCCTCCGTCGCCCTGATCGGGTACGCGAAGGCGCTGGGCGACGACCAGATCAGCGATCTGGTCCGGGTGTACGCGGCGGCCTACCGGGAGCGGATCCACGCGCTGGCGACCGGCGCGAAGAGCACCGAGGTGCCGCCGTTCACGCTGGACACCGCCGAGGGCCCGCTGCTGGGCGCGCTGCGCGCCGCCCGCTCCCTGACCCGGTTCTCCCTGCTGGACTCGATGACCGAGATCCGGGAGTACGAGCGCCGGTTCACGGAGGGCGGCGGCGCGATCGACCTGGACGCGGCCACGCGCTACAAGGTGCTCGCCGCCTTCGACGGCTATCTGGAGACGCTGCCCGAGTCCAGCCTGACCCGCCCGGACTCCTACCGGGTCAAGGACGTCGTGGGGCGGCGCGGGATCGGCATCGGCTCGGCGGGCCTGCCCTCGTACAACATCCTGCTGGAGGGCAACAGCGACGCCCTGGAGAACGATGTGGTGATCTATCTCAAGCAGGCGCAGACCCCTGCCGTCTCGCGCCACATCACGGATCCGGCGGTGCGGGGCTACTTCCAGCACGAGGGGCACCGCACGGTGATCTCGCAGCGCGCCCTCCAGGCGCACGCCGACCCGTGGCTGGGCTGGACCGAGCTGGACGGCGCCGGCCAGCTGGTCGCCGAGGTCTCGCCGTACGCGGTGGACCTCGACTGGTCCGACATCGACGAGCCCGACGAGATCGCGGCGGTCGTCGCCGACCTCGGCCGGGCCACGGCCACGATGCACGCGGCGGCCGACGACGAGAGCGGCCACTCGCTCGTGCCGTATTCGACGGAGCGGGCGATCGACGCGGCCGTCGCCGCCGACGAGGAGGGCTTCGGCGAGCTGCTGGTGGACTTCGCCCACTCCTACGGGGCGCGGGCGCGGGCCGACCACCAGATCTTCGTGGACCTCTTCCGCAACGGGCGCATCCCCGGGCTGTGAGCCCCGGGACGCCCGGCGGCCCCCGCTCCGTGAGCCTTCCCACAGGCCGGGGCCCCCTTTAGCGTTCGCTTACAGGTTCGCATGCGACACTCCTCGACGATGGACATATCCGGGACGCAGCTCAGGGTCGTGCGCGCGGCGCTTTTCACGGCGCTCGTCGTGACGCTCTCGGCTGCCTCCCATGTGCTGCTCTCCCGGGTCCCGCTGCCGCTGACCCTGGTCGCGGTGGCGGCCGGCGCGGTCTTCGTGACCGCGTTCGCGCTGGCCGGCCGGGAGCGCGGCTTCGGGGCGATCGCCGGGCTGCTGGTCCCGCTGGAGCTGGCCGCCGACACCGTGTTCACCACCGGACAGCACGTCTGCTACGGCGCGGCCGGCGGCCCGATAGCGGGACCGCTGCGCTCGGTCGGGGTCGATGTGCTCTGCGGCGGCGGTGATGTCGGCCCGGCCGCGCCGGGTCTCGGCGGCGTCGGTGACATGAGCACCCCGCTGAGCTCGGTGACCGCGGGCGGCCACGGCGCCGCCGCGCTGCTGGCCTCGCCGGGGCCTCTGGTGCCGTGGCTGCTGCTGGCCGCGCATGTGACGGTCGGGCTGCTGGCGGCCGCCTGGCTGCACCGTGGCGAGAAGGCCCTGGCCGGTCTGCTGGGGGCCGCCGCCCTGCTGGCGTTCCGCCCGCTGCTGATCGCGGTGGCCGTCGCCGGGGCGGCCGGCCGTTCCGTAGGCGGCGTGGCCTCGGCCCTCGGCCGGGGCCCGCACCCGCTGCTCCGCGCCCGGCTCCTCGTGCACTCCGTGGGACGGAGGGGACCGCCGCGCTCGGCCTGCGTCACCGCCTGAGCCAGGACCCCTTTCCCGCACCACCCGCACCCACGGAGACCTCACCATGAGCAAGCGCAACAGCCAGGCCAACAAGTCCGCCGCCCGCGAGCGGATGCGCATCGAGCGCGAGCGCCAGGCCAAGAAGGACAAGGCCCGCCGCCAGGTGGTCGTCGGCGTCTCGGTCGTCGCCGCCCTCGCCGTCGCCGGCGGCGTGGCGTACGGCGTCATGGAGATGAACAAGCCGGGCCACTGGGAGGACGCGGCCAAGTCCAGCAGCGTCACCGCCCCGAAGAACACCACGGGCACGAACGGCACCACCGTCGTGATCGGCAAGGACTCCGCGAAGAAGACCCTGGAGCTGTACGAGGACTCCCGCTGCCCGATCTGCGCCTCCTTCGAGCAGACGGTCGGCGAGACCGTGCACAAGGACGTGGACGCCGGCAAGTACAAGGTCAAGTACGTCGGCGCCACGTTCATCGACAACAGCGACAACGGCGAGGGCTCGAAGAACGCGCTGAGCGCCCTGGGCGCGGCGCTCGACGTGAGCCCGCAGGCCTTCCTCGACTACAAGGCCGCGCTCTACTCGGCGAAGTACCACCCGCAGGAGACCGACGACAAGTTCAAGGACGACTCGTACCTGATCGAGGTCGCCGACACGGTGGACGCGCTGAAGGGCAACGCCGCCTTCCGGAAGAACGTCAAGGACGGCACGTACGACGCCTGGGCGATGAAGATGTCCGCCACCTTCGACAAGAGCGGCGTCCAGGGCACCCCGACCCTGAAGATGGACGGCAAGACGCTGACCGGTTCGGACGGGAAGAACGCCCCGATGACCGTGGCGGACTACACCACGGCGATCACCGCCGCGCTGAAGGGCTGACCTCCGCGGAGGCGTACGAAGGGCGGCGCGGACCCCGTGGGGTCCGCGCCGCCCTTTCGCATCCCCGCCCCGAACGGAGCGTCGAATTCCGGCCAGCGCGGCGCGTGTTGACGGGGTATGACGGTCCCGCGTCGGGCGTTTTTCGGTACGGATCCAATGCGGACACACCACCCTCAAGATCGACCCATGAGATGACGTCCGTCTCTCAAACTCCGGGAAGGGCAGAAGATTTTCTTCCTGATGCACCGATTCGCCCCATGAATGATTGGGCCGAATCGATTCTCCCCCGTACGTGACATGCCCACGTAATCTCCCGGCGGCAGGTGAGGAAATCCCTCCCCCACACATCCGCTAGGAGTCCTCGTGCGCACTCTTGCCCGTGTATCCCCGCTCCTGCGCCACCGTGCCCTCGGTACGGCGGTGCTGGCCGGGACCCTGGCCCTGGCCCCCCTCACCGTCTCCTCCGGCGCCTCCGCCGCCTCCGGCACCACGACCGCGGCCTCCGCCGCCGAGGACTGTGCCGGCACCACCGCCCCGGCCGCCGCCCGCGAGGCCCGCCCCTCGGGCACGAAGCACGCCTCGGACCCCAACGAGCTGTCCGCCGCCCAGGCCGCCGCCATGGACCAGCAGATGCGGCAGAGACTCGCCGAGCGGCGCGTCAGCGGCCCCTCGCTGGCCGCCGGCGCGACCATCCCGGTGTACTTCCACGTCATCCACTCCGGCACCACGGGCAAGCTCAGCGCCTCCGCCATCAGCTCCCAGATGAGCGTGCTGAACGCCGCGTACGCCGGCCAGGGCACCGGCAACACCCCCACCGGCTTCCAGTTCACCCTGGCCGGGACCGACTACACGGACAACGCGTCCTGGTACAACCTCTCCGACGGCACCACCGCCGAGCGGTCCATGAAGACGGCCCTGCGCAAGGGCGGCAAGAACGCGCTCAACATCTACACCGCCAACCTCGGCGGCGGACTGCTCGGCTGGGCGACCTTCCCCAGCTCCTACAACTCCAGCCCGTCCATGGACGGCGTGGTGATCCTGGACGCCTCTTTGCCGGGCGGCTCCGCCACCAACTACAACCAGGGCGACACCGCGACGCACGAGGTCGGCCACTGGATGGGCCTTTACCACACCTTCCAGGGCGGCTGCAACGGCAACGGCGACTACGTCTCCGACACCCCGGCCGAGAAGACCCCGGCCTACGAGTGCCCGACCGGGCGGGACTCCTGCACCAACAAGACGGGCGTGGACCCGATCCACAACTTCATGGACTACACGTACGACTCCTGCATGTACCAGTTCACGGCCGGCCAGGTGCAGCGGATGAGCGACAGCTGGACCGCGTACCGCGGCTGACCACCGCACACACAGGGGCCCCGCGCACCGGCGCGGGGCCCCTCTCGCATGTCCTCAGAGTGTGGCGAGGAAGCCGATCGCGACCCTCCAGGCCAGCTCCGCCGCCTCCGGGTCGAAGTCCGGCAGCTCCGGGTCGGTGAACAGGTGCCCCGCGCCCGGGTAGCGGTAGATCTCGACGTCGGCGCCGGTCCGCCCCATCTGGAGATACCAGGAGTTCAGCCAGTCGGCCGTCTCGAACACATCGGGGTCCGCGACGTGCAGCTGCACCGGGAGCTCGTCCACCGAAGCGTTCTCGGCGATGTCCGAGGTGCCGTGGAACAGCAGCAGCCCGCGGGCCTTCGCGTCCCCGAGCGCCAGCGTCTGGGCGACGGACGCGCCGAGCGAGAACCCCGCGTAGACCAGCCCCCGGTCCGAGTAGGGCGCGGCGGCCAGCACGGCACGCTTCAGCAGCTCCTCCTTGCCGGTCTCCTCCTTGAAGGCCAGCCCCTCCTCGACGGATTCGAAGGTGTGTCCCGCGAAGAGATCGGGCACGTGCACCTCATGCCCGACGGCACGCAGCCGGTCGGCCGCCGCGTGCACCGCGGGGCCCAGGCCGTACGTCGAGTGGAAAAGCATGATGTTCATGGGGCCCATGGTGCCAGCCGGGGCCCCGAGCGCCGGACAGGCCCCACGGCCGGAGGAGGGAGAGCGACCGCATGGAGAACGTACTGCGCCCGGTGATCGTCCTCGGCGGAACCGCCGTGATCACCCTGGTCGCGGGCTGGCTGCTGGACCTCCTGCTCAGACGGGCCGACGGCCGGCACCACGAGACCCCGCTCTGGGGGCTGCTGCGGCGCTGCCGGGTCCCGTTCCAGCTGACGCTGGCCACGGCCCTGATCCGGGCGACGTACACCCACACCCGGCTCGGCCTGGTCCTCGACCACCGCACCGGCATCGGCCAGATCCTCACCCTGGTGCTGATCGGCGCCTCGGCCTGGCTGGTGGTGCGGATCGCCGTGGCGATCGTGGACTCGGTGTACGCGCGCTACGCGGCGAACACCCGGGACCCGGCGCGGGTGCGGCGCGTCCGGACCCAGGTGACGCTGATCCAGCGGGTGGTCATCGCGATCGTGACGACCGTCGCCGCCGCCGCGATGCTGCTGACCTTCCCCGCGATGCAGACGGTCGGCACCTCGATGCTGGCCTCGGCCGGGCTGCTGGGCATCGTCGCCGGTGTCGCCGCCCAGTCCACCCTGGGCAATCTCTTCGCGGGTCTGCAGATCGCCTTCGGCGACATGGTGCGGATCGGCGACACCGTCGTGGTGGACGGGGAGTGGGGCACGATCGAGGAGATCACCCTGACCTTCCTCGCGGTGCGGACCTGGGACGAACGGCGGATCACGATGCCGGTCTCGTACTTCACCAGCAACCCCTTCGAGAACTGGTCGCGCGGCGGGGTCCAGATGACCGGTTCGGTCTTCTTCCACCTCGACCACGCGGCACCGGTGGCCTCGATGCGCGAGCGGCTGCGCGACATCCTGGGCGAATGCGCGGCCTGGGACGGCCGCGACTGGTCGCTGGCGGTCACCGACACCACGCCCTCCACGATCGTGGTGCGCGCGGTCGTGACGGCGAAGGACGCGGACGACATCTGGACCGTGCGCTGCGTGGTGCGGGAGCAGTTGATCGGCTGGCTGCGCGACCACCATCCGTACGCCCTGCCGAGGATCGCCACGGCTCCGGCGGTGCTGCCCGACGGCGACACCTGGCCGAGCGTCCAGGGGCCGTCCGAGAAACCCCCGGGCTGGGGCCGCGCCCCGCGCACCGGCCGCGGCTGACGCGCACCGGTCCGGGGGCGACGGCTCAGGGGCGGGCTCCGGCAGACCGGCTCCGGGGCGGGACCGACTCCGAGGACGGGACAGGCTCCGAAAGGCGGGCCCCGTCAGTGCAGGCTGCGGACGTCCAGTTGGCGCAGCACCCGGTCGACGACCTCGGGGTCGACGCCGGCCTCGTTGCGGGCGGAGAGGACCGCGTGCCGGGCGGCCGACATCATCTCGCGCTGGACCCGGCCGACCGCCTTGAACCGCTCCGCGCGCTGGGCGTACGCCTCGCGCCGTTCCTCGTCGACCATGTCCGGGCTGATCCGGGCCCCGACGTCGTAGGCCAGCCGCTGGATCCGCTCCACCATGTCCTCGGGGAAGTCCTCGACCTGCTGGATCTCCTTGAAGCGCTGCCGGGCCGCCGTGGCCGCCCGGATCGCGAGGTCCCGCTCCAGCGCCGCCTCGGCCTCGGTGTCCGCGCGCACGTGGAGCCGGCGCACCAGCCAGGGCAGCGTGAGGCCCTGGAAGACCAGGGTCACCATGATCACGACGAACGCGATGAAGACGATCTCCTCGCGCCCCGGGAAGGGCTTCCCGTCGTCCGTCCGCAGCGGGATCGCCAGGGCCAGGGCGACGGACGCCACCCCGCGCATCCCGGCCCACCACATGACGACGGTCTCCCGCCAGCCGGTGGGGATGTCCTCGCTGACGTCGCGGCGGCGGTGCAGCCGTTTGGCCAGCCAGGTCGCCGGGAGCAGATAGAGCAGCCGTGCGCCGACGACCACCGCGCACACGGCCAGGCCCCAGCCCACCATCTCCCACCGGCGCCCGGCGGCCGTGCCGAAGACGTTGTGCAGTTCGAGGCCGATGAGCCCGAAGGCGACCCCGGTGACGAGGGTGTCGACGATCTCCCAGAAGGAGCGGCCGGTGAGCCGCCCGAGGACGTCGTCGGCGTCGGCGGTGTGCTCGGCGAGGAACAGCGCGGTGGTCAGGACGGCCAGCACGCCGGAGCCCATCAGCTCCTCGGCGAGCACATAGCTGACGAACGGCACGAGCAGGGTGAGCCCGACCTGGAGGGTGGCGTCGGCGAGCAGGCCCATCAGCTTGAGCGTGAGCCAGGCCACGGCGAGGCCCACGGCCACGGCGACGACCGCGGAGAGCGCCAGCAGCCCGAACGCCTCGGGCAGCGAGAAGGTCCCGCTCACCGCCGCGGCGATCGCCACGTGGTAGAGCACGATCGCGGTGACGTCGTTGAAGAGCCCCTCGCCCTCCAGGATCGAGACGAGCCTGCGGGGCAGCCCGACCGAGCCGGCGACCGCGGTGGCGGCGACCGGATCGGGCGGGGCGACCAGCGCGCCGAGCGCCACGGCCCCGGCCAGCGGCAGACCCGGGACGATGGTGTCGGCGACCGCGGCCACCGCCGCCGTGGTGAGGAAGACCAGCGCCACGGCCAGCAGGAAGATCGGCCGTTTGTTGGCCGCGAACTGCCGCCAGGAGGTGCGCTGCACGGAGGCGTAGAGCAGCGGCGGCAGCAGCGCGGGCAGGATGATCTCGGGCGGGACGTCCACGTTGGGCACGAAGCTGAGAAAGGCCATCACGACGCCGACCAGCGTCATCAGCACCGGCGCGGGCAGCCCGAGCCGGTCCCCGAGCGGCACGGTGACCAGGGCTCCGAGCAGCAACAGGAGCAACAGGGTCATCTGTTCCACGAGGGGCCTTCCGCAGCGCGCCGACCCGGCCGCGGTCCGGCCGGACGGGGATCACCCTGCCACGCGGGACCCCGGATCCCGGGTCACACCCCGCTCGCGTCCCGGCTGCACGCCGGTCCGGTCGGCCCCTGCGGACACGGCCGGGGCGTCCAGCGCGCGGCGCATCGCCCGGTGCGGGATGCCCGCGTCCGGGAACTCCGGGCCGTACGCGACGTAGCCGAGCCGTTCGTAGAAGCCGAGCGCGTGCGTCTGGGCGTGCAGGTCGACGGCGGCGAGACCGAGGGCGCGGGCGGCGTCCTCGATGGCCCGCACCAGCGCCGCGCCGACCCCGAGGCCGCGGGCCTCCCGGGTCACCGCGAGCCGGCCCAGCGAGCCGACCGTGAGATCGCCGCCGGTCTTCGACTCGGTGCCGGGGCCGTGCAGCAGCCGCCCGGTGCCGAGCGCCGTGCCGTCGGCCGCGACGGCCAGGACGTGCACCGCGTCCGCGTCGTAGGCGTCGTACTCGATCTCCTCGGGCACGTTCTGCTCACCGACGAAGACGTCCTTGCGGAGCTGGAAGCACGCGGCGCGGTCCCGCTCGTCGGTGACCGTGCGGGTGGTGTACGCGAGGGGGGCGGCGCTCATGCGCTCTCCGCCGCGATCCGGTCCAGCGCCTGCTGGAGGTCCTGCGGGTACTCGCTGGAGAACTCCACCCAGCGGCCGTCGGACGGGTGCTCGAAGCCGAGCCGGACCGCGTGCAGCCACTGCCGGGTCAGCCCGAGGCGCTTGGCCATCGTCGGGTCGGCGCCGTAGGTGAGGTCGCCGACGCAGGGGTGGCGGTGGGCGGACATGTGCACCCGGATCTGGTGGGTGCGGCCGGTCTCCAGCTTGATGTCCAGCAGGCTGGCCGCGCGGTACGCCTCGACGAGGTCGTAGTGGGTGACCGAGGGCTTGCCGTCGGCGACGACCGCCCACTTGTAGTCGTGCTGGGGGTGGCGGCCGATGGGGGCGTCGATGGTGCCGCTCATCGGGTCCGGGTGGCCCTGGACCAGCGCGTGGTACTTCTTCTCGACGACCCGGTCGCGGAACTGGGCCTTCAGCAGGGTGTAGGCGCGCTCGGACTTGGCGACGACCATCAGCCCGGAGGTGCCGACGTCGAGGCGGTGGACGATGCCCTGGCGCTCGGCTGCGCCCGAGGTCGAGATCCGGTAGCCGGCGGCGGCCAGACCGCCGATGACGGTGGTGCCGGTCCAGCCGGGGCTCGGGTGGGCGGCGACGCCGACCGGCTTCACGATCACGACGATGTCGTCGTCGTCGTGGACGATCTCCATGCCCTCGACGGGCTCGGCGACGATCTGCACCGGGGCGGGGGCCTGCGGCATCTCCACCTCCAGCCAGGCACCGCCGTGCACCCGCTCGGACTTGCCGACCACGGACCCGTCCACCTGCACCTTCCCGGCGGCGGCCAGCTCGGCGGCCTTGGTGCGGGAGAAGCCGAACATCCGGGAGATGGCGGCGTCGACGCGCTCGCCCTCCAGACCATCGGGGACGGGCAGGGTGCGGACCTCGGGTTGCGTACTCACCAGTCGAGTATGCCTTGCCCCCGCCGGTCCCCGTTCCCGGAGGTCGTCAGTCCTTGTGGACGGTCCCGTCGGGGTCCAGGCCCTTGAAGGAGAGCAGGACGATCAGGATGCCGCCGCAGACGATGGCGGAGTCCGCGAGGTTGAAGACGGCGAAGTGCGCGGGGGCGATGAAGTCCACGACCGCGCCCCGGAAGACGCCGGGGGCCCGGAAGACACGGTCGGTGAGGTTGCCGAGCGCACCGCCGAGCAGCAGTCCGAGGGCGATGGCCCAGGGCAGGCTGTAGAGCTTGCGGGCCAGCCGGGCGATCACCACGATGACGGTCGCCGCGATGACGGTGAAGACGATGGTGTACGCCTCGCCCATGCCGAAGGCGGCCCCGGAATTGCGGAGCGCGTCCAGCTTGAGCCAGTCGCCGAGCAGTTCGACGGGCTCGTGGTGCTCCAGCTTCGCCACGACGAGGAGCTTGCTGCCGAGGTCGATCAGATAGGCGAGCACGGCGACGCAGAAGAGCAGGATGATCCGCCGCCGGCGCGTGGCCGGCGAGCGGTCGACCGCCGCCTCGCTGTCCTGTCCCTCCGGCTCGGCGGCCTCCGGGGACGCGTGCGGGCCGGTCTGCTCGGGACCGGCTCCTTCGCGTCCCTCGGCCTCGGGGGTGTCCGGCGTACCGATGATGCGCTCCGCCTCTGCCACGTGAATCCCTCAACCTCGTTCCGACTGAGGACGAGGGTACGGCACGGTCGTACGGATCAGCCGCGTCGCTCCTGCTTCTGTTTGTCCTCGACACAGAGCGTGGCGCGGGGGAACGCCTGCATCCGCGCCTTGCCGATCGGCTTGCCGCAGACCTCGCACAGACCGTAGGTGCCCGCTTCGAGCCGGGCCAGCGCCCGCTCGGTCTGCTCCAGCATCTCCTGGGCGTTGGCGGCGAGCTGCATCTCGTGCTCGCGGGTGATGTTCTTGGTGCCGGTGTCCGCCTCGTCGTCGCCCGCGCCGTCCCCGGAGTCCCGCATCAGCCCGGCCAGTGCCAGGCCCGACGCCTCCAGCTCGTTGCGCAGGCGGGTGATCTCGCCGGTCAGCACGGTGCGGGCCTCCTCGACCTCCTCGGGCGTCCAGGGGTCCTCGCCCGGCCGTACGGCCAGCTCCTCCGGGGCCGTCGCGGCCCTGGCCGGGGGCACGGGTGCCGTGCTCCGGTCGGCCGTGCGGGTCCTGGCCGGGCTCTTCTTGGCTACCACCGTGTGGGCTCCCGTCTGCTCGGCGGCCTCGGCCGCCCCCGTGGCCGCCGGTGCGGCCTCCTTCGATGCGCTCCGGGCGGTGCTCCGGCTCGCCGCGGTCTTCTTGCCGGCCGCGGACTTCGTCGCGGCCTTCGCGGTCTTCTTCGTCGTCTTCTTCGCGGTCGTCTTCTTCGCGGTCCCGGTGGCCTCGGCGGTCTCCTGCCGGGTCGGGTCCGCGGTCTCCCCGGGCTCTCCGGCCACGTCCCGCGGCTCGGTCCCCGCCTTCGCGTCGGACGTCTTCTTCGCCACCATGGCCGCGGCCCCTTCACGCAGTGTGATCTTGCTCGCGAGTCGTGCTGGGACGATAAGTCGACCCCAGCCCCGCGGCAACGGGGCACGCCGCCGCATCGCCCCTCCCCGTCCGTGGACCTCCGCGCGCCTGAATGCGTTGTGCCCAGCTCCCCGCCCGGTAATCCGCCTTCCGCCCGCGCGCCGGGCACCGTCCGGACCCGGCCGGGCCGCCCCTGGCCATTCGGGTCACGCGGCGGCCGGGGAAATCCGGTCGGCCCGGTGTCCCCGGGGCCCTTACACTGGGCGCAGCGAGAGGCGTGGATGGGACGAGTAGCGTCGTACGCAGCCAGGAGCGACCCGGGGACGGTGGAAGCCCGGGGGCGAGCGCGTCGTGAAGATCACCCCGGAGCCGCCGGAAGAACGCCCGGGACCGTGGGACTCCCCCACCGGCCCCGGAGCCAGTAGAGCCGGCTTCGCACCCCAATGAGGGGGTCCCGGGCGCACAGCCCGTGGCCAAGGAGGGTGGTACCGCGGGTTCCGGCGACGGTTCTCGTCCCTCCGACGGAAGGTGAAGACGTCCGCCGGAGGAAGCCCGCCCATGACATCGCCGCAGTACCGCCAGGTACCCGCCCAGGTAGACCTGCCCGCGCTCGAACACGCCGTGCTGGACTTCTGGCGCGAGAACAAGATCTTCGCGCGGAGCCTCGAACAGTCCGAGGGCCGCCCCGAGTGGGTGTTCTACGAGGGCCCGCCCACGGCCAACGGCATGCCGGGCGCCCACCACATCGAGGCCCGCGTCTTCAAGGACGTCTTCCCCCGCTTCCGCACCATGCAGGGCTACCACGTGGGCCGCAAGGCCGGCTGGGACTGCCACGGGCTGCCGGTCGAGCTGGCGGTCGAGAAGGAGCTGGGCTTCAACGGCAAGAAGGACATCGAGGCGTACGGCATCGCCGAGTTCAACGCCAAGTGCCGCGAGTCCGTGACCCGGCACACCGACGCCTTCGCCGAGCTGACGACCCGGATGGGCTACTGGGTCGACCTCGACGACGCGTACCGCACGATGGACCCCGAGTACGTCGAGTCCGTGTGGTGGTCGCTGAAGGAGATCTTCGCCAAGGGCCTGCTGGTCCAGGACCACCGGGTCGCCCCCTGGTGCCCGCGCTGCGGCACGGGCCTGTCCGACCACGAGCTGGCCCAGGGCTACGAGACGGTCGTCGACCCCTCGGTCTTCGTCCGCTTCCCGCTGACCTCCGGTCCGCTGGCAGGCGAGGCCGCGCTGCTGGTCTGGACGACGACCCCGTGGACCCTGGTCTCCAACACCGCCGTCGCCGCGCACCCCGACGTCCGTTACGTCGTCGCGACGAACGGCGAGGAGAGGCTCGTCGTCGCGCAGCCGCTGGTCGAGAAGGCGCTCGGCGAGGGCTGGGAGCTCACCGGTCAGTCGTTCACCGGCCGCGAGATGGAGCGCTGGACGTACGAGCGCCCGTTCACCCTGGTGGACTTCCCGAGCACCGGCGAGGGCAGCGAGGGGCACCCGGCCGCGGCGCACTACGTCGTCAACGCCGAGTACGTGACGACCGACGACGGTACGGGTCTGGTCCACCAGTCCCCCGCCTTCGGCGCCGACGACCTCCTGGTCTGCAAGGCGTACGGCCTGCCCGTGGTCAACCCGGTCCGCCCCGACGGCACCTTCGAGGAGGACGTGCCGCTGGTCGGCGGGGTCTTCTTCAAGAAGGCCGACGAGGCCCTCACCGAGGACCTGGCCGCCCGCGGTCTGCTCTTCCGCCACGTGCCGTACGAGCACAGCTACCCGCACTGCTGGCGCTGCCACACCGCGCTGCTCTACTACGCGCAGCCGTCCTGGTACATCCGTACGACCGCGATCAAGGACCGTCTCCTCCAGGAGAACGAGAAGACCAACTGGTTCCCCGACTCGGTCAAGAACGGCCGCTACGGCGACTGGCTGAACAACAACATCGACTGGGCGCTGTCCCGCAACCGCTACTGGGGCACCCCGCTGCCCATCTGGCGCTGCGAGGACGACCACCTCACCTGCGTCGGCTCGCGCGCCGAGCTGTCGGAGCTGACCGGCACCGACCTCTCCGCCCTGGACCCGCACCGCCCGTTCATCGACGAGATCACGTTCACCTGCTCGCACGAGAACTGCCAGCTGGAGGCGTACCGCGTCCCGGAGGTCATCGACGCCTGGTACGACTCGGGCTCGATGCCGTTCGCGCAGTGGGGCTACCCGTACAAGAACAAGGAGATCTTCGAGAGCCGCTATCCGGCGCAGTTCATCTCGGAGGCCATCGACCAGACCCGCGGCTGGTTCTACACGCTGATGGCGGTCGGCACCCTGGTCTTCGACAAGTCGTCCTACGAGAACGTGGTCTGCCTGGGCCACATCCTCGCCGAGGACGGCCGGAAGATGTCCAAGCACCTGGGCAACATCCTCCAGCCCATCCCGCTCATGGACCAGCACGGCGCCGACGCGGTCCGCTGGTTCATGGCGGCCGGCGGCTCCCCCTGGGCGGCGCGCCGCGTCGGCCACGGCACGATCCAGGAGGTCGTCCGCAAGACGCTCCTCACGTACTGGAACACGGTCGCCTTCCAGGCGCTCTACGCCCGTACGTCGAACTGGGCGCCCTCGGCCGCCGACCCGGCCCCGGCCGACCGCACGGTCCTGGACCGCTGGCTGCTCAGCGAGCTGAACGCGCTGGTCGACCAGGTCACCGAGGCGCTGGAGGGCTACGACACCCAGCGCGCCGGCAAGCTGCTGTCCGCGTTCGTCGACGATCTGTCCAACTGGTACGTCCGCCGCTCGCGCCGCCGCTTCTGGCAGGGCGACAAGGCGGCGCTGCGCACGCTGCACGAGGCCGTCGAGACGGTGACCCGGCTGATGGCCCCGCTGACCCCGTTCCTCACCGAGCGGGTCTGGCAGGACCTCGTGGTGCCGGTCGTCCCCGACGCGCCGGCCTCCGTCCACCTCTCCTCCTGGCCGAAGGCGGACCCGGCGGCCATCGACCCGGCGCTGTCCACGCAGATGGCGCTGGTGCGCCGGCTGGTCGAGCTGGGGCGGGCCACGCGCGCCGAGTCGGGCGTCAAGACCCGCCAGCCGCTCTCCCGCGCCCTGGTCGCGGTCTCGGGCTTCGAGACCCTCTCCCCCGAGCTGCACGCCCAGATCACCGAGGAGCTGAACGTCTCCTCGCTGGCCTCGCTCTCCGAGGTCGGGGGTTCGCTGGTCGACACCACGGCCAAGGCGAACTTCCGGGCGCTCGGCAAGCGCTTCGGCAAGGGCGTCCAGGCCGTGGCCAAGGCCGTGGCGGAGGCGGACGCGGCGGCGCTGTCCCTCGCCCTGCGCGAGGGCACGGCGGCGGTCGAGGTCGACGGGGAGCGCGTCACCCTCGCCCCGGACGAGGTCATCATCACGGAGACCCCGCGCGAGGGCTGGTCCGTCGCCTCCGACTCCGGCGCCACCGTCGCCCTCGACCTGGAGATCACCCCGGAGCTGCGCCGCGCCGGGCTGGCCCGTGACGCGATCCGGCTGATCCAGGAGGCCCGCAAGAACAGCGGCCTGGACGTCGCGGACCGCATCTCCGTCCGCTGGACCTCCACGTCCCCCGCGACGGCGGAGGCCCTGACCGAACACGCGGTCCTCATCGCCGACGAGGTGCTGGCCCTGGACTACGCCGAGGGCGAGGCGGACGACACGTACGGCGCCCCGTTCGAGGACGAGGGCCTGTCGCTGACGTTCCGCCTCCGCAAGACCGAGGCGTAACCCGCACCCCGAGGGGCCCGGCCGGACGCGTTCCGGCCGGGCCCCTCGCCGTTCCCGCCCCGTCTCCTCCCACGACCGGGCACAGCGCCCCCGTACGTACGCAAAAGGGCCGGGCCCCGGGGAAACCCCGGGGCCCGGCCCTCAGCCTGCCGACGGCTACGCGCTGACCGCGCGCCGGCCGATCAGTTGTCGTCCTCGTCGATGAGGAACCCGCGCATCGGCGACGGGGCCTGCTGCATCGGCTGCGGCGCCTGAGGCCGCACCGGCGCCATCGGCTGCGTCATCGCGGGCGTCATCTGCTGCTGACCGCCGTAGGACGGTCCGCCGCCCATGGACGGGTTGCCGCCCATCGGCTGGTTGCCGTGGTTGCCGCCCATGGAGTGGCCCATGGCACCCGCACCGGCCGGAGCCAGCGAGGGCGACGGCGGCAGCGACGCGGCGGCCGGGGTGCGCGGCGGGGCCAGCGAGTCGTCCGCCTGGGTCTCCAGCTGACGCAGCTGGCTCTCCAGGTAGGACTTCAGACGCGTGCGGTACTCGCGCTCGAAGCCGCGCAGGTCCTCGACCTTGCGCTCCAGCGTCGCGCGGGCCGACTCCAGCGAGCCCATCGCCACGCGGTGCTTCTCCTGCGCGTCCCGCTCCAGCGCGTCGGCCTTGGCGCGGGCGTCCCGCTCCAGGCCCTCGGCGCGGCTGCGCGCCTCGCCGACGATCTTGTTGGCCTCGGAACGGGCCTCCGCGATCGCCTGGTCGGCGGTCTGCTGCGCCAGGGAGAGGACACGGGCGGCGCTGTCGCCACCGGGGCCCTGCTGCTGCATCTGCGGCGGCTGCTGCATCTGCTGCATCTGCTGCTGCGGGTTGTGACCGCCCATGGGACCGCCCATCGGGCCGCCCATGGGACCGCCCTGCATCGGGCCGGGGCCGTGCGGGCCCTGCGGGCCGGGACCGTGCGGGCCCTGGGGACCGTGACCACTGGGACCGGCGGGCAGCTGCGGAGCACCACCGGGCAGCTGGGGGGGACCCATCTGCGGGGGCTGCTGCTGGACCGGCGGACCCGATATGGCGGCGGGCACCGGGGCACCGGGACGGTCCTGCGGCTCCGGCTTCCGCATGCCCTGCTGCTGCTGGTTCTGCGCGGCGGCACGCGTGGCGGCGGCCAGCTTGGCGCGCAGGTCCTCGTTCTCACGGAGCAGGCGGGTCAGCTCGGACTCGACCTCGTCGAGAAAGGCGTCGACCTCGTCCTCGTCGTAGCCTTCCCGTAGGCGGACCGTCGTGAACTGCTTGTTCCGCACGTCCTCGGGGGTCAGCGGCATCTCTTCTTCACCTCTACGTAGTCGTCGGCAGTCGGCAGGACCGTATCGCTCACACGCTGGTCACGATGCTGATCAGAATGGAAACGATGATCATCAGAACGAAGAAGGACAGGTCGAGTGCCACGCCCCCTAGACGCAGCGGCGGGATGAACCGCCGCAGGAGCTTGAGCGGTGGATCGGTGACCGTGTACGTGGCCTCCAGCACGACCACCATCGGCTTCCCCGGCTGCCATGAACGTGCGAACTGGAAGACGTAGTCCATGACCAGCCGGAAGATCAGCACGATGAGGAAACACATCAACGCGATGTAGACAACACTTTGTGCGACGCCCATCCTCGCGCTTCCCTCTCCCCTGACTCGTAGCTCCGGCCTCCCGGCCGGTTCGTTCCCGGTGTCGTGTTCTCAGCTCTGGTTGAAGAATCCGCCCTCTGCGATGCGGGCCTTGTCCTCCGCCGTGACATCGACGTTAGCAGGCGACAACAGGAACACCTTCTGCGTCACACGTTCAATGCTGCCATGGAGACCGAAGACGAGTCCCGCGGCAAAGTCGACAAGTCGCTTCGCATCCGTATCGTCCATCTCCGTGAGATTCATGATCACCGGAGTGCCCTCACGGAAGTGTTCCCCGATGGTACGGGCCTCGTTGTACGTCCGGGGGTGCAGCGTGGTGATGCGGTACGGCTCCCGCTCGGACACGACCTTGGGCATGATCACCGGTGCGTTCTTCTCCAGGTTCGGGCGTTCAGGTGTGATGGATGCCACGGGTGCGATCCGGGCGGGTCGCTCTCTCTCCGCGGGGATCTGGACCGGCTCCCGGGGGGCCGGCGGCTGGACCGCGCGGACCGGCTCCTCCCGCTCCCGCTCCGCCTGGTGCGCGGGCTGATGCCGGCGCCGGTCGCGCTCGGGCTCCGGCTCGGGTTCGAATTCGTCGTCGGGGTCGAACCCCGGACCGTCGTACCCATCGTCCTCCACGAGGCCGAGGTAGACCGCCATCTTGCGCATCGCGCCGGCCATGCTCTGAGTCCTCCGCTCTGTGGTGGATCGGCTTCCGTCACCAAGTGCCCGCGATCCACTCCGGCCTGCCCGCCATGGGCGGTAATGACCATATTTTCTGCTGTGGTCCGACCTGCTTGGCGACGTTACCCGAGCCTGGGGCGTACTCCGAGTACCGCAGTACCGACGCGTAGATGTGTCGCTCCGGCCGCCACCGCTTCCTCTAGGTCCGCGCTCATTCCCGCAGAGACCATGTTCGCAGCCGGATGGTTCCCGCGCAGCCGGGATGAGAATTCCATCAGCCGGTCGAAGGCGGCCCGTTGCCGTCCGGCGAACGGCCCGGCGAGCGGCGCGACCGTCATCAGTCCGTCGAGCCGCAGTCCGGGCGCGTCGGCGATCGCGTCGGCCAACTCCTCGATCCCGTCCGGCCCGACCCCGCCGCGCTCACCGCGCTCGCCGCTCTCCGCGTCGAGCGCGACCTGGACGAGGCAGCCGAGTTCGCGCCCGGCACGCACGGCCGCGCCCGAGAGCGCGGTCACCAGCTTCGTACGGTCGACCGACTGCACGACATCGGCATAACCGACCACGGATCGAACCTTGTTGGTCTGCAATTGACCGACAAAGTGCCACGTGAGGGACAGATCCACACATGCGCTGGCCTTGGGCGCCGCGTCCTGGTCACGATTCTCGGCGACATGACGCACACCGAGTTCATGCAGGATTCGCACATCGCTCGCCGGGTAGGTCTTGGTGACCACGATGAGCGTCACCTTTTCCCGTTTGCGACCGGCGGCGGCGCAGGCGGACGCGATGCGTTCCTCCACCTGTGCCAGATTCGCGGCGAGTTGCTGCTTGCGTTCCGTCATGCCCTATCAGTCCAACCAGACATATCCGGCGAGCCGCCCGGTGGTGCGGTCGCGTCGGTACGAGAAGTGGTCACCGGATTCGAGTGTGCACACGGTCGAGGACCGCCGGTCGGTGACGCCGAGATCCGCGAGCTGGGCGAGGACGCCCCCGGTCACGTCCACGGCCGGGGTGCCCCAACTGGTCTCGGACCGGGCGGCGGGGACCTCGGCGGCGACCGCGTCGCGCATCACGGCCGGCACCTCGTAACACCGGCCGCAGACGGCCGGCCCGGTGCGGGCGATGATCCGGCCGGGCTCGGCGCCGAGTCCGATCATGGCCTCGACGGCCGCCGGCACGACTCCGGCGAGCAGTCCCGGACGGCCCGCGTGTGCGGCTGCGACGACTCCGGCGACCGGATCGGCGAGCAGAACCGGGGTGCAGTCGGCGGTGAGCACGGCGAGCGCCAGCCCGCGCCGGGTGGTCACCAGCGCGTCCACCGCGGGGATCTCGCGGTCCTCGCCCCAGGGGCCGTCGACCACCGCGACGTCCCGGCCGTGCACCTGGTTCATCCAGACGACCCGCGCCGGATCGAGTCCGCGCGCCCGTGCGGCCCGCTCCCGGTTGGCGAGAACGGCGGCGGGGTCGTCGCCGACCGCGCCGCCGAGATTGAGCTCCGCGTACGGAGCGGCGCTCACCCCGCCCCACCTGTCGGTGAAGGAGAAGTGAGCGCCGCCTTCCGAAGAAATGGATTCCTTCGCGTTCACAGCGTGGTGCGGACCTATCACTTCAAGAAGTCCGGGACGTCCAGCTCTTCGGCCTGGGAGTCCTGGTAGGGCCGGGCCGGCGGCACGTGCGGCGGGACGACCGGCGCGACGTGCGTCTCGTGGGCCACCGGAACCGGCTCGGGCTGGACCGGCGGCTCCTCGCGCGGCGGCACCGATCCCAGCCCGCCGCTCTGGCGCACCGGCTCCGCGGCCCGGACCGGCGGGGCCGGCTCCTCGCGCTTGGCGGAGGCCGAACCCAGGACGTTGTCCCGGCGGGCCGGCGGCTGTCCGCCGTCGAAGCCGGCCGCGATCACGGTGACCCGGACCTCGTCGCCCAGCGCGTCGTCGATGACCGCGCCGAAGATGATGTTGGCCTCGGGGTGCGCCGCCTCGCTCACCAGCTGGGCGGCCTCGTTGATCTCGAAGAGACCGAGGTCGCTGCCGCCGGAGATGGAGAGCAGGACACCGCGGGCGCCGTCGATGGACGCCTCCAGGAGCGGCGAGGAGATCGCCATCTCCGCGGCGGCCACCGCGCGGTCGTCGCCGCGGGCCGAGCCGATGCCCATGAGCGCCGATCCGGCCTCGGACATGACCGACTTGACGTCGGCGAAGTCGAGGTTGATCAGACCCGGGGTGGTGATGAGGTCGGTGATGCCCTGGACACCCGAGAGCAGGACCTGGTCGGCCGACTTGAACGCGTCGAGCACGCTCACCTGGCGGTCCGAGATGGACAGCAGCCGGTCGTTGGGGATGACGATGAGGGTGTCGACCTCTTCGCGGAGTTCGGCGATGCCGTCCTCCGCCTGGTTGGCGCGGCGCCGGCCCTCGAAGGTGAACGGGCGGGTGACCACGCCGATCGTCAGGGCGCCGAGCGAGCGCGCGATGTTCGCGACGACGGGTGCGCCACCGGTACCGGTGCCGCCTCCCTCGCCCGCGGTGACAAAGACCATGTCGGCCCCCTTGAGGACCTCCTCGATCTCCTCACGGTGGTCCTCTGCCGCCTTGCGACCGACGGCCGGGTTCGCCCCGGCGCCCAGGCCCCGGGTGAGTTCACGGCCGACGTCGAGCTTGACGTCGGCGTCGCTCATCAACAGCGCCTGTGCGTCCGTGTTGATCGCGATGAACTCGACGCCCTTGAGGCCGACCTCGATCATTCGGTTGATGGCATTGACACCACCGCCGCCGACACCGATGACCTTGATGACTGCGAGGTAGTTCTGCGGTGCTGCCACGTCGAAGGCCTCTCGCCTCGAGTTACGTGTCGTCGCTTCGCGGTGGTCCCGCCGCGACGACGGATGCCGATTGGGACGGTCCGAATGCCGACCCGAACCCTAACCTTGAAGTTTAGGGTTACCAGTGTGTCTGCTTCATGGACTCTTCCGAACAGGACACTAAGTCGACAAGTGGCGCCCGTTCAACGAACACGCCGAACCTCCCGTTTTTCTTTTCACCCTATGTGATCACCCGTAGCGCTGACCAACCAGGGTGCTGGCCAGGACGAATACGCGTCAACTGCTTGACACCGCGGGAGCGGTGGGCGCACTCACGTCGAAGTGTCCCGCTTTGGGAGAGGCTTTCATGAGCGCGGTGAGGACCTTCGCCTTCACCACACCTTCTTCACCGCTCCCCCAGAACACCGTGCGGTCCCCGGAGAGTTCCAGGGAGATCGCGTCGTACGAGGCGACCCGCACGACCCGGGTGTCCTCGGCGACCCCGTCGGGGAGATCGCCGGCGACCCGGACCGCCTCCCGCACCAGCCGGTCGCTGCCGAAGCGGCGCAGGCTCGCGGACTGATCGGGGATCAGCTCCAGCAGGGGTACGCGCCCGGGGGCCTTGTCCACCGTCGCGAAACGCACACCTTCGGCGTCCACTTCGACGAACTTCGCCCCTTTTTTCACCAACAGGACCGGCTGTCGTTCGGTCACCTTAAGTCCGATGCCGTGCGGCCATGACCGCACGACATCCACCGAATCGATACGAGGCACCTTCTGGCGCAACCGCTCGGCGACGGCACCGGTGTCCACGGAGAGGAGCGGGGCGCCCATCGGCACCGCGGCCGCGGCCTCCACCTCGTCCGGCGCGAGGACGTCGAGCCCGGTGATCCTGACCTCTTCGGTGCGGAACCAGGAGGAGCCGTAGAGCGCCCAGACCGTGCCCGCACCGAGCAGCAGCACGGCGGCCGCGCTCACGATCAGCAGGGTGCGCCGGGACATCCGGCGCCCCCGGAGCCCCGGGCCCGGCGGGCCGTCCGGGGTCTCCTGCTGCTGCCCTGCACCGCGCTGGGCGGTCGTCGGTCCGGCCACGCTCGCTCCTTACGCGGGGTCCGGGGGCCTCGGCGCCCCCGGACCCGTCCGCCTCACGCGCCTCGGCGTGAGGCAATCGCCTCGTACACCATGCCGACCAGAAGGTCGTCGGCGTCCCGGCGGCCGAACTCGGCGGCGGCGCGGGACATTTCGTACAACCGGTGCGGATCTGCCAGGACCGGGAGGACGTTGCCCTGCACCCACTCGGGGGTGAGCGCCGCGTCGTCCACCAGCAGGCCACCGCCGGCGTTGACCACCGGCTGGGCGTTGAGCCGCTGTTCGCCGTTGCCGATGGGCAACGGGACATAGGCGGCGGGCAGCCCGACGGCGGAGAGTTCGGCGACGGTCATCGCGCCCGCGCGGCAGAGCATCATGTCGGCCGCGGCGTACGCGAGGTCCATCCGGTCCACGTACGGTACCGGGATGTAGGGCGGCATCCCGGGCATGTTGTCGGCGCGCGGCAATTCGTTCTTCGGGCCGACCACGTGCAGGATCTGGATGCCCGAGCGCTGGAGCAGCGGAGCGACCCGCTGGACCACCTCGTTGAGGTGGCGGGCGCCCTGCGAACCGCCGGAGACCAGCAGCGTGGGCAGGTTGGGGTCGAGGCCGAAGGCCGCGCGGGCCTCGGGGCGGACCCGGGCCCGGTCCAGGGTGGCGATGGTGCGGCGCAGCGGGATGCCGATGTAGCGGGCGCCGCGCAGCTTGCTGTCCGGGGTGGACACGGCGACACCGTGCGCGTACCGCGAACCGATCTTGTTGGCCAGTCCGGGCCGGGCGTTGGCCTCGTGGACCACGATCGGCACTCCGGCGCGCTTGGCCGCGAGATAGCCGGGCAGCGCCACGTAGCCGCCGAAGCCGACGACGCAGTCCGCCCTGGTGCGCTCCAGGACCTGCTCGGCGGCCTTGATGGTGCCGCGCAGCCGGCCCGGGACGGTGATGAGCTCGGGCGTGGGTTTACGGGGCAGCGGTACGGCCGGGATCAGGGCGAGTTCGTACCCCCGCTCGGGTACGAGCCTGGTCTCCAGTCCGCGCTCCGTGCCGAGGGCGGTGATGCCCACGCTCGGGTCCTGCCTGCGCAGGGCGTCCGCGAGGGCCAGCGCGGGCTCGATGTGGCCGGCGGTCCCCCCACCGGCGAGTACGACATGCACCGAAATTCACCGCTCTCCGGACGGACGCTTCTTGACGCGCCGTCTCATCGTCTTCCATCTCACCCCGGGCCTCCGCGTGGCCAGGGCCGCCTTGGCGGCGGGATCCGCTCGCGCGAACGCGATCAGCAGCCCGACTGCGAACATGGTCGGCAGCAGGGCCGACCCCCCGTACGAGAACAGCGGGAGCGGGACACCGGCGATCGGCAGCAGACCGAGCACCGCACCGATGTTGATCACGGCCTGGGCCGTGATCCAGGTGGTCACACCTCCCGCCGCGTACCTCACGAAGGGGTCCTCCGTGCGTCCGGCCACGCGGATACCCGCATAGCCTAGAGCCGCGAAGAGGGCGAGCACCGACAGCGTCCCCGCCAACCCCAGTTCCTCCCCGGTGATGGCGAAGATGAAGTCGGTGTGCGGTTCGGGAAGTTGGCCCCATTTTTCCACACTCGCACCGAGTCCGGAACCGAACCATCCGCCCGATGCCAGAGCGTAGATGCCGTGCACGGCCTGCCAGCAGGAGCCCCCCGGGCCGGGCTCGCTGGCCCCCATGCAGTCGAGCCGGGACATCCGGTTCGGACTGGTCTTGATCAGCAGGAACGCGACCGCTCCGGCGACGGCGAGGACCCCCGCGAACAGCCGGGTGGGCGCCCCGGCCAGCCAGAGCAGGCCGAACAGCACGGCCGTGAGAATGATCGCAGTGCCCATGTCACCGCCGAGCATGATCAGCCCGAGCAGCATGAAGGCGACCGGGACCAGCGGCACCAGCAGGTGCTTCCACTGGGTCAGCAGTCTCCTGTCCTGTTTGCGGGCCAGCAGATCGGCCCCCCACAGCACCAGCGCGAGCTTGCCGAACTCGCTGGGCTGGAGCTGGAAGGGCCCGCCCAGGTAGAGCCAGTTCCGGTTGCCGTTGACCGACATCCCTATCCCCGGCACCTGGACCAGGACCATCAGGAAGACGGCGCCCATCAGCAGCGGATAGGACAGGGCCCGGTGCAGCTTGACCGGCATCCGGGCCGCCATCGCCATCAGTCCGGCGCCGATGACGGCGGCGAGGAACTGCTTGCGGAAGAAGTACGTGCCCGGTTTGTCGAGTTCCAGCGCCTTGATCATCGAGGCGGAGTAGACCATCACGAGCCCGAGCACGGTGATCAGCAGCCCGGCGCCCAGGATGAGGTAGTACGCCGTCAGCGGGCGGTCCCAGGCCCGCCTCAGCCGCTCGTACAGCCGTCGCACCCCGCCGCCCCGGGGCGAGCGGGAGCCGCCGGAGGTCCTGGAGCGGGCCGCCGGGGGCCGCCGGGTCCCGGCGGCGGCCGCGCGGACGCGCCGCGCGGCCCCGGCCGGGAGGGGGGCTCCCGCGGTCGCGAGAAGGGGCGGTCGGAGCGTCCGGCTGGACGCCGGACGGCTCCGCGAGCGGTCTGCGCCGGGTGCGGCGGAGCTCTCGTCGGCCGGCATGGTCCCTGTCCCCTCCACTGCTCGTGCCCGGGGCTCCGGTGCCGAGACCCCGGACCCCGCGCAGCCGTACGCGTCCCGGTCGCTCCGGGACGGTACGGCGTGGAGGCCGGGTCCGTCAGGCGTTCTCGGCGGCCAGCGCGCGGACGGCGTCCGCGAAGGCCTCGCCCCGCTTGTTGTAGTTGACGAACATGTCCATCGAGGCGCAGGCCGGGGCCATCAGTACGGTGTCTCCCGGCCGGGCGAGCCGTGCCGCCTCGCGGACCGCCTCGGACATCGCCCCAGTGTCGGTCCGGTCGAGGTCGGTCACCGGGACCTCGGGCGCGTGTCGCGCGAGGGCTTCGCGGATCAGCGCGCGGTCGGCGCCCATCAGGACGACGCCCCGCAGCCGGTCCGCGCAGCCCTTGACCAGTTCGTCGAAGGTGGCGCCCTTGGCGAGGCCGCCGGCGATCCACACGATCGGGTCGTAGGCCGCGAGGGACGCCTCGGCGGCGTGGGTGTTGGTGGCCTTGGAGTCGTCGATGTACGCGACCCCGGCGACGTCCGCGACGTGCTCGATGCGGTGCGGGTCGGGCCGGAAGGCGCGCAGTCCGTCGCGCACGGCGGTCGGCGGTACGCCGAAGGCGCGGGCCAGCGCGGCGGCGGCGAGCGCGTTGGCGATGTTGTGCGGGGCGGGCGGGTTCACGTCCGCGACCTCGGCCAGCTCCTGGGCCTGCTTCTGCCGGTTGGCCACGAAGGCCCGGTCGACGAGGATGCCGTCGACCACGCCGAGCTGGGAGGGGCCGGGGGTGGCGAGGGTGAAGCCGATCGCCCGGCAGCCCTCCTCGACGTCCGCCTCGCGCACCAGGTCCTCGGTGGCCCGGTCCGCCGCATTGTAGACGCAGGCGACCCTGTTGCCCTCGTAGATCCGGCCCTTGTCGGCGGCGTACGCCTCCATGGAACCGTGCCAGTCGAGGTGGTCGGGGGCCAGGTTGAGCACGGCCCCGGAGTGGGCGCGCAGCGAGGGCGCCCAGTGCAGCTGGTAGCTGGAGAGCTCGACGGCCAGGACGTCGTACGTCTCCTCGCCGAGCACGGCGTCCAGCAGCGAGACGCCGATGTTGCCGACGGCGGCGGTGCGCAGCCCGGCGGCCTCCAGGATGGAGGCGAGCATCCGTACGGTCGTGGTCTTGCCGTTGGTGCCGGTGACCGCGAGCCAGGGCGCGGGCTCGCGGCCGTCCTGTCCGCGCAGCCGCCAGGCGAGTTCGACGTCGCCCCAGACCGGGACGCCCGCCTCGGCGGCCGCGGCGAACAGCGGTTTGTCGGGCCGCCAGCCGGGGGCGGTGACGACGAGGTCGGTGGACTCCGGCAGGGCGTCGCCGTCGCCGAGGCGCACGGCGATGCCCTGCGCCTCCAGCTCCGCCGCCTGCTCGCGGGAGCGTTCGTCGTCGCCGTCGTTGACCACGGTCACGACGGCGCCGAGGCCGTGCAGCACCCGGGCCGCAGGAATCCCGGAGACCCCGAGTCCGGCGACCGTGACGCGCTTGCCCCGCCAGTCCGCGTTGCTCACTTCTTGGCTGCCCATCCTGCGTAGAAGAGGCCGAGGCCGACGATGACGCACATGCCCTGGATGATCCAGAAGCGGACCACCACAAGGACCTCGGACCACCCCTTGAGTTCGAAGTGGTGCTGGAGCGGGGCCATCCGGAAGACCCGCTTGCCGGTCATCTTGAACGAGCCGACCTGGATGACGACGGACATCGTGATCATCACGAAGAGGCCGCCGAGGATCGCCATCAGGAATTCGGTGCGGGAGCAGATCGCGAGGCCGGCGAGCGCGCCGCCGAGCGCCAGCGAACCGGTGTCCCCCATGAAGATCTTGGCGGGCGAGGTGTTCCACCACAGGAAGCCGAAGCAGGCACCCATCAGCGCGGAGGCCACGACCGCCAGGTCGAGCGGATCCCTCACCTCGAAGCAGGCGCTCGGGTTGGTGAGGGTGGCGGCGTTGGCGCAGGACTCCTGGAACTGCCAGAGCCCGATGAAGGTGTACGCGCCGAAGACCATCACCGAGGCGCCGGTGGCCAGGCCGTCCAGACCGTCCGTCAGGTTCACGCCGTTGGACATGGCGAGGATCATGAACAGCGCCCAGACGACGAAGAGCACCGGGCCGATCGACCAGCCGAAGTCCTCGACGAACGAGAGCTTGTCGGAAGCCGGGGTGTTGCCGCGGGCGTCGGCGAACTGGAGCGAGAGCACCGCGAAGGCGATGCCCACGATCAGCTGGCCGGCCATCTTGGCCTTGGCGCGCAGACCCAGCGACCGCTGCTTGACGATCTTGATGTAGTCGTCGAGGAAGCCGACCAGGCCCATGCCGGTCATCAGGAAGAGGACCAGCACACCGGAGAAGCGCATCTCCTCGCCGGTGATGACCTTGGCCAGGACGTAGGCCATGAGCGTCGCCAGGATGAAGGCGATGCCGCCCATGGTGGGCGTGCCCTTCTTCGATCCGTGGGTGCGCGGGCCGTCGTCCCGGATGAACTGCCCGTATCCCTTGCGGGCCAGGAGCTTGATCAGCAGCGGGGTGCCGACCAGGGTCAGGAAGAGCCCGATGGCTCCCGCGAAGAGGATCTGCCTCATCGGCCCGCGACCTCGCCCTCGGTCGCGCTCTCCAGCAGTGCCGTTACCACCTGCTCCAGGCCGACCGACCGGGACGCCTTCACCAGCACGACGTCTCCCGGGCGCAGTTCCCTGCGCAACAGGTCGACGGCAGCCTGTGCGTCGGACACAAGCACCGACTCCTCACCCCACGAACCCTCGTTGTATGCGCCCAGTTGCAGCCAGGATGCCTCTCGGCCCCCGACCGCGACGAGCTTGCTGACGTTGAGCCGGACGGCGAGCCGTCCGACCGCGTCGTGCTCGGCGAGCGAGGCGTCGCCGAGCTCGGCCATCTGGCCGAGCACCGCCCACGTACGACGCCCCTTCCCCATGGCGACCAGCGCACGCAGTGCGGCCTTCATGGATTCGGGGTTGGCGTTGTAGGCGTCATTGACGAACGTCACGCCGTCCGGACGCTCGGTGACCTCCATGCGCCAGCGGGAGAGGGTGCCCGCCTCGGAGAGCGCCACGGCGATCTCGTCTGCGGACAGGCCCAACTCATGGGCGACGGCGGCCGCGGCGAGCGCGTTCGACACGTGGTGCTCACCGTACAGGCGCATGGTCACATCGCTGCACCCGGTGGGTGTGTGGAGCCGGAACGCGGGGCGTCCGTCCGCGGTGAGGCGCACGTCTTCGCCCCGTACGTCCGCATCCGCGGCCTCGCCGAAGAGGACCACGCGGGCCTTGGTGCGGGAGGACATGGCGCGGACGAGGGGGTCGTCGGCGTTGAGGACCGCGACACCGTCCTCGGGGAGGGACTCGACCATCTCGCCCTTGGCCTGGGCGATCTGCTCCTTGCCGCCGAACTCCCCGATGTGCGCGCTGCCGACGTTGAGGACGAGGCCGACGCGCGGGGGGACGAGTCCGGTGAGGTAGCGGATGTCCCCGATGTAGCGGGCGCCCATCTCCAGCACCAGGTGCTGGGTCTCGGCGGTCGCGCGCAGGGCGGTGAGCGGCAGGCCGATCTCGTTGTTGAGGTTGCCGGCCGGGTAGACGGTGGGGCCCTTGCGCTCCAGGAGCTGGGCGATGAGGTCCTTGGTGGAGGTCTTGCCGGCGGAGCCGGTGAGCGCGACGACGGTGCTGCCGAGGCGCTCGACGACGGACCGGGCGAGCGCGCCGAGCGCCGCCACCACGTCGTCCACGACGATCGCGGGGACGCCGACCGGGCGGGTGGCCAGGACGGCCGCCGCGCCCGCCTCGACGGCGCGCGCCGCGTAGTCGTGGCCGTCGACGCGTTCGCCGGCGAACGCGGCGAAGAGGCTGCCTTGCTTCACCTCCCGGGAGTCGATGACGACGGGTCCGCTGACGGTGACGGCCGGATCCGGTATGTCGTGCGGCTGCCCGCCGACGATGTCCGCGATCTCGGCGAGGGAAAGGGCGATCACTTGGTCATCCCTGACTGTTGTTCTCGTGGGTGGCGTTCTCGTGGCCCCGGGACCGTTCGATGGCCTCGCGCAGGACCAGCCGGTCGTCGAAGGGGCGGACCACTCCGTGGATGTCCTGGCCCTGTTCGTGGCCCTTGCCGGCGATCAGCACGGTGTCGTCCGGTCCGGCGCGGCGGACGGCGGCGGCGATGGCGGCGGCCCGGTCGGCGTCGACCAGGACGTCGCCGCGTTCGTGCACGGGGACCTCGGCGGCGCCGGCGAGCATGGCGGCGAGGATGCCCAGCGGGTCCTCGGAGCGCGGGTTGTCGGAGGTGAGCACGGCGGTGTCGGCGAGCCGGGCCGCCGCCGCGCCCATCGGGCCGCGCTTGGTGGTGTCGCGGTCGCCGCCGCAGCCGAGGACGATGTGCAGCCGGCCCTTGGTGACCTTGCGCAGCGAGCGCAGCACCGATTCGACGGCGTCCGTCTTGTGCGCGTAGTCGACCAGGGCCAGGTACGGCTGTCCGGCGTCGACCCGCTCCAGCCGGCCCGGCACCCCGGGGACGGCGGCGATGCCGTCGGCGGCGGTCTGCGGGTCGACGCCCGCGACGGCCAGCGCGACGATCGCGGCGAGGGTGTTGGCGACGTTGAAGGGGCCGGGCAGCGGGGAGGCGGCGGCGATCCGCTCGCCCTTGGGCCCGACGGCGGTGAAGGTGGAGCCGAGCTGTCCGACGCGGACGTCGTCGGCGCGCCAGTCGGCGTCCGGGTGGCCCTCGGCGGAGAAGGTGGTGACCGGGACGGTCGCCTCGGTGACCAGCCGGCGGCCGTACGCGTCGTCGTGGTTGACGACGGCCCGCCGGCTGCGCCGCGGGGTGAACAGCCGCGCCTTGGCCTGGAAGTAGTCCTCCATGTCGGAGTGGAACTCCATGTGCTCCGGGCTGAGGTTGTTGAAGACCGCGACGTCGAAGACGCAGCCGTCGACCCGGCCGAGCACCAGGGCGTGGCTGGAGACCTCCATCGTCACCGCGTCCACACCGCGTTCGCGCATCACCGCGAACAGGGCCTGGAGGTCGGTGGCTTCGGGCGTGGTGCGCTCGGACTTGATGCGCTCGTCGCCGATGCGGGTCTCCACCGTGCCGATGAGGCCGGTGGCGCGGCCGGCGCCGCGGAAGCCGCCCTCGATCAGATACGCGGTGGTGGTCTTTCCGGAGGTGCCGGTGATGCCGATGCGGAGCAGGTCCGCGCCGGGATGGCCGTAGATCTCGGCGGCGAGTTCGCCCATCCGGCCGCGCGGGTCCTCGACGACGAGTGCCGGGAGTCCGGCGGCGGCGGCGCGTTCGGCGCCGGCCGGGTCGGTGAGGACCGCGGCGGCTCCGAGACCGGCGGCCTGGCCGGCGAAGTCGGCGCCGTGCAGCCGGGCGCCGGGCAGGGCCGCGTAGACGTCCCCGGGGCGTACCGCACGGGAGTCGTGGGTGATGCCGGTGACGTCTCCGGTGCCCGGTGGTTCTACTCCCAGCAGCTTCGCCAGCGTGACCAGGGAGGTCGGCCGCAGCCGTTCCGGGCGGGGCGCTCCCGGGTAGTTCACAGGGGCGTCCTTCGGGGTGGTTCGGGACTGTTCAGCGTGGGGCACGGCGGTGAGCGTACCGGGCGCACCCGGCCTCTCGCGAAGTGAGGGGGCCGGGGGGTGGGGGTTCCCGTTCCGGTTCCCGGGATCGGGGGTGATGGTTGTCACTGGTGGTCTCCGCGCGTTACTCGCCGGGTTTGAAGGACACCGGCAGCCGGGCCGGTTCGCTCCCCGAGGGGGCTGTCTGGAGCGTTTTCAGCGCGAACTCCATGACCTGCTTGTAGATGGGTCCGCAGATCTGGCCGCCGAAGTGGCCGCCGCTGGTGGGGTTCTGGATCGCGCAGTACACGGTGATCTGGGGGTCGTCGGCGGGGGCGAATCCGGCGAACGAGGCGGTGTAGCCGTGGTAGCCGCCGCGCACCGGGTCGACCCGGTTGGCCGTACCGGTCTTGCCGGCGACCCGGTAGCCGGGGATCTTCGCCTTGGTACCGGTGCCCTCCTCGTCGCCGACCACCGACTCCAGCATGGTGGCGAGGGTCTTGGCGGTCTTCTCGCTGACGACCCGGGTCTGCTCGGGCGCCTCGGCGGGGGTGAACCGGCCGTCGGGTCCCTTGGTGCCGCGGACGAGGGTCGGCTCGATCCGCACCCCGCCGTTGGCGATGGTCGAGTAGATCGACGCGGCCTGCATGGCGTTGAGCGAGAGTCCCTGGCCGAAGGGGATGGTGTACTGCTGCGAGATCGACCAGTCCTGCGGTTTGGCGAGGATGCCGGGGGTCTCGCCGGGGTAGTCCAGGCCGGTCGGTGAGCCGAGGCCGAACTTGCGCAGGTAGGAGTAGAGCACCTTGTTGGCCTCGGGCTGGGTCTTCCCGAGCTGTCCGGTAGCGAGGATGGTGCCGATGTTGCTGGACTTGGCCAGGACGCCGTTGAGCGTGAGGTACCAGGTGATGTGGTCGACGTCGTCCTTGAAGAGCCGGTCGCCGCGCTGCAGCCGGTTGGGCACCGTGACATGGGTGAGGGGGGTGGCGACGCCCTCCTCCAAGACGGCGGCCATGGACATGACCTTGCTGGTGGAGCCGGGTTCGTAGGCGTCCTGGAGGGCCGCGTTGCCCAGGGAGGCGCTGTCGGCGCCGGAGAGGTCGTTGGGGTCGAAGCCGGGGGCGTTGGCCATGGCGAGAACCTCGCCGGTGCGGCTGTTCTGGACAACGACGTAGCCCCGGTCGGCCTTCGACTTCTTCACCTGGTCGGAGATGGCCTTCTGGGCGGCCCACTGGATGTCGCGGTCGATGGTCAGCTCGATGTCGGAACCGGGCACGGCCGGGACCTCCTTGGTGCCCGCGGTGGGCACGCGGCGGCCGCCGGACTGGGCGTACTTGATGGTGCCGTCCTGGCCCGCGAGCTCCTTGTCCAGCTGCGACTCCAGGCCGCCGGCGCCCTTGCCCTCGGCGTTGACGTAGCCCAGTATCCCGGCGGCGAGTCCCCCGTTGGGGTAGACGCGTCTGGTGGTGGACTCCTGGAAGACGCCGGCCAGCACATTGGCGCCGGGGCCGCCGGCCGCCTTGTCCTTGTCGGCCTTCTCGGCGAAGACGGACTTGAGGTCCTTGATCTGCTTCCAGACCTGCGGGGTCTGCCGGCGGGCCAGCACGACGTACCGGCTCTTCGGCTTGGAGAGCTTCTCGGCCAGCCCGGCCGCGTCCGTCCCGAGGATCGGCGCGAGCAGCGCGGCGGCCTGCTGGGGCGCGTCGGGGGCCTTGCTGTCCTCGGGCGTGAACATCTTGGGGTCGGCGGTGATGTCGTACGCGTCGACGCTGGTGGCCAGCGCGATGCCGCTGCGGTCGGTGATCTCGCCGCGCTCGGCCGCCACCGTGTAGCTCAGATAGCGGTTCTTCTCGGCCTTGGCGGCGTACGCCCCGGCGTCCACGGCCTGGACCTGGAGGAGCCGGACGACGAAGGCGATCATGACGAGCGTCAGGGCGAGGCTGACCAGCCGCAGCCGGGGCCGCGGGCTGCCGAGCCGCAGCGGGCGGGAGGAGCGGGGGGCCTGTCCGGCGCGGCCGCGCGGGGCCGGTGCGGGCCGCCTGCGCGGGTCGGGCCGTCCGGAGCGGGCGGCCACGCCGCGCGGACGGGCCGGGCCGGGGACCCTGCGGCGCGGTGGTTCCTTGGAGGGCACTGCGTCACCTGCCGGGGCTCGGGGAGGTCGGTACCGCCGTGGTACGCGGGGTGGCGGAGGCTCCGGGCACGGCCGGGGCACCGCTCGCGGGGGCCGTGGCGGAGGCCGACGGGGCGGGGGTGGGCCGGGGCTGTCCGGAGGCCGTCGGGGCGGCCTGGGACACCGGTTCGGAGGGGGACGGCTTGGGCTCGGCCGGGGTGGGCTCGGCACTGGCGGTGGAGGGCACGCCTCGGACCGTGCCGTCCGGGCCGAGGAAGACGGGGCTGCCGCCGGGAACCATGCCCAGCTCCCGGGCGCGCCGGGCGAGCGCGTCGGGCTCGGACGCCCGGTCGACGTCGCGCTGGAGGGCCTGCTGGTCGTCGGTCAGCTCGGTGGTGCGCTTGCGCAGTTCGCTGAGCCGGAAGGAGCCCTCGTTGAGCGCGGAGTTCAGCAGGAGCAGGCTGATCAGGCCGCCGCCGAGGAGCACCACGACCAGCAGCACGAACGGGGTCCGGGCCGCTTTGCTCGGCCCAGCGGGCATCAGCCTGCCGAGCCGTGCCGCGCGCCCCTTCAGCCGGCCCGCCGGGGTGCTCACCGCGCCGCTCCCGTACCGGCCCGGGTCCGTGCGAGCGGGCCGCTCATCGCTCGTCCTCACGGATGCGCTGGGCGCCGCGCAGCCGGGCGGGGGCGGCGCGCCGGTTCTCGGCGACCTCTTCCTCGGTGGGCAGTTCGGCGCCCCGGGTGAGCAGCTTGAGCCGGGGCTGGTAGCGCTCGGGGACGACCGGCAGACCGGGCGGGGCCGTGTTCGCGGCGCCCGCCGCGAACACCTGCTTGACGAGCCGGTCCTCCAGCGAGTGGTACGAGAGGACGGCGATGCGCCCGCCGACGGCGAGGCTGCGCACGGCGGCCGGGATCGCCCGCTCCAGGACGGCCAGTTCGCCGTTGACCTCGATGCGCAGGGCCTGGAAGGTGCGCTTGGCGGGGTTGCCACCGGTGCGCTTGGCGGCCTGCGGCAGGGAGTCGCGGATCAGCTCGACCAGCCGGGCGCTGTTGGTGAACGGCTCCTTCTCGCGTTCGCGGACGACGGCGGAGACGATCCGTTTCGCCTGCTTCTCCTCGCCGTACGCGCGCAGGATCCTGACCAGTTCGCCCGGCGGGTAGGTGTTCAGCACCTCGGCCGCCCCGATGCCGGTCGTCTGGTCCATGCGCATGTCGAGGGGCGCGTCCTGGGCGTACGCGAAGCCGCGGTCGGCCTCGTCGAGCTGCATGGAGGAGACGCCGAGGTCGAACAGCACGCCCTGGACCCGGGGAACGCCGAGCCGCTCCAGGACCTCGGGGAGTTCGTCGTAGACGGCGTGCACCAGGGTGGCGCGGTCGCCGTAGGGGGCGAGCCGCTCGCCGGAGAGGCGCAGCGCCTCCTTGTCCCGGTCGAGCGCGATCAGCCGGGCGGTGGGGAAGGCGGAGAGCAGGGCCTCGCTGTGGCCGCCGAGCCCGAGGGTGCAGTCGACGACGACGGGTGACGGCGCGGCCGGTGCCTCCAGAGCCGGGGCCAACAGGTCCAGGCACCGCTGGAGCATCACCGGGACGTGTCGGGTCTGGCTCATGCGCCCTCTCAGGCTCAGGTCCCGGGGGCGCTGCACGTACGGCCTGGTCCCCGCCCGCTCGCGAAGGGGAGGTCCGCCGGCGCCGGGGAAGGGGCGTCAGCCGACCGGCGAGCGGGAGAGGGCCGGGCCGTACGTACGCCGCGCACACGGGGAAAACATCGGAATGTGCAGGGTGTCGGTAACTTCCCGTCACTTTAGTCCACCCTGCCATTCGATCGATTCCCGATCAATCAACCCGGCAGCGCGTCGGGCCCCGGGTCGCTCACCCGGGCGGGTGACGGGGCGTGAGGCTTGTGGGTTACCTCACAACAAGTGTCGTTGACGTTCTTTGTCCGCTTCCCCACCACGCCGACGGGGCCACCGGGCACTAACGTCTAGAGCATGTCGACTTCTGCGCACTCCCCTGCAGCGGGCCAGACCCGCACCGGCGGTACCGTCACCGACCAGCTGGTCGAGGCGAACGTCCAGTACGCCGCCGACTTCACCGACCCCGGCATGGACGCCAAGCCCGTGCTCCGCGTCGCCGTCGTCGCCTGCATGGACGCCCGTCTCGACCTCCACAAGGCGCTCGGTCTGGCGCTCGGCGACTGCCACACCATCCGCAACGCCGGCGGTGTGGTGACCGACGACGTGATCCGCTCGCTGTCGATCAGCCAGCGCGCGCTCGGCACCCGCAGCGTGATCCTGATCCACCACACCAACTGCGGCATGGAGTCGATCACCGAGGAGTTCCGCCACGAGCTGGAGATGGAGGTCGGCCAGCGGCCGGCCTGGGCGGTGGAGGCCTACAGCGACGCGGACCAGGACGTCCGCCAGTCGATGCAGCGGGTCCGCACCTCGCCGTTCCTGCTGCACACGGACGACGTGCGCGGTTTCGTCTTCGACGTGACGACCGGACTGCTGCGCGAGATCCTTCCGGTTTCTTGACGGAACCCCGCCGGCGCCCACGCGTCCGGCGGGGAAAATCCCTCCCGATCCGACATTTCGACCCCGGTTGTCCACAGGCGAGTGACACGAAGCGGTAACGGCAACAAGAATGCGGGAGAGACACCCCGCCGGACCCGTCCGGCGCGGTGTCCGCGTTTCGGGGTGGGCCGGGCCGTACGAGGGCGCCGGCCCGTGACTGGGGAACCCGTGCTCCTGGCGAGCGTGGGGCAGGGGCCGAGGAGGGCCGGGTGACGACCTATGACGATCGAGCGAGCCTCACAGATCTGACCACCACAGCGGAGCGGGTGCGCAGGTCGGTGGAGGGTGTGATCGAGGGCAAGCCGGAGGTCGTGAGCCTGGCGCTGACCGTGCTGCTCGCCGAGGGCCATCTGCTGATAGAGGACGTCCCGGGCGTCGGCAAGACCATGCTCGCCAAGGCGCTGGCCCGGTCCATCGACTGCTCGGTGCGGCGCATCCAGTTCACGCCGGACCTGCTGCCCTCGGACATCACGGGGGTGTCCGTCTTCGACCAGCAGCGCCGCGAGTTCGAGTTCAAGCCGGGTGCGATCTTCGCGCAGATCGTGATCGGCGACGAGATCAACCGCGCCTCGCCGAAGACCCAGTCCGCGCTGCTGGAGTCGATGGAGGAGCGTCAGGTCACCGTCGACGGCCACTCCTACGAGCTGCCCGACCCCTTCATGGTGGTCGCCACGCAGAACCCGGTGGAGATGGAGGGCACCTACCCGCTGCCCGAGGCGCAGCGCGACCGGTTCATGGCCCGGGTGTCGATCGGCTATCCCAGCGCGGAGGCCGAGCTGCGGATGCTCGACGTGCACGGCGGCGTCTCCCCGCTCGACGACCTCCAGCCGGTGGCGCACGCGCACGAGATCGCCAAGCTGATCGAGGCGGTGCGCACGGTCCACGTGGCCGAGGCCGTCCGGCGGTACGCGGTGCAGCTGGTCGGGGCCACCCGTGGCCACGCCGACCTGCGGCTGGGCGCCTCGCCGCGCGCCACCCTGCACCTGCTGCGCGCCGCCAAGGCCTCCGCCGCGCTGAACGGCCGGGACTACTGCCTGCCGGACGATGTGCAGGCGCTGGCCGGCGCGGTGCTCTCGCACCGGCTGCTGCCCACCGCCCAGGCCCAGCTGAACCGGCGTACGGCCGAACAGGTGGTCCGGGAGATCCTCCAGCAGACCCCCGTGCCCACGGCCCCGGGCGGCGCCGCCGTTCCCCCGCACCAGCAGGGCGCGGGGTACGGCGGCCGGCCGCAGCCCGGCGCGCGGCGGCTCTGATGTCCTTTGCCGGGGGGCCGCCCGGGACGGACGAGAGCGACGACAAGGGGGGTCTGCGGGCCGCCCTGGGCGGTCTGACCACCCGGGGCCGGTCGTTCCTCGCGGCCGGTGTGGCCGCCGCGGTCTGCGCGTATGTGCTGGGCCAGGCCGACCTGCTGCGGGTCGGGCTGCTGCTCGCGGTGCTGCCGCTGGTCTGCGCGACGGTGCTCTACCGCACGCGCTACCGGGTGGCGGGCACCCGCAGGCTCTCCCCGTCCCGGGTCCCCGCGGGCTCCGAGGCGCGGGTCCACCTGCGGATGGACAACGTCTCGCGGCTGCCCACCGGACTGCTGATGCTCCAGGACCGGGTGCCCTACGTGCTCGGTCCCCGGCCCCGCTTCGTGCTGGACCGGGTGGAGGCGGGCGGACGCCGCGAGGTCTCGTACCGGGTGCGGTCGGATCTGCGCGGGCGCTATCCGCTGGGACCGCTCCAGCTGCGGCTGAGCGATCCGTTCGGGATGTGCGAGCTGACCCGCTCCTTCAGCGCGTACGACACCTTGGTGGTCGTGCCGCGCACCGAGCCGCTGCCACCGGTGCGGCTGGCCGGCGAGTCGTCCGGCTACGGCGAGGGGCGGCAGCGCACGCTGGCGCTGGCCGGTGAGGACGACGTCATCCCGCGCGGCTACCGGCACGGCGACGATCTGCGCCGCGTCCACTGGCGTTCCACCGCGCGCTACGGCGAGCTGATGGTGCGCCGCGAGGAGCAGCCGCAGCGGGCCCGGTGCACGGTGCTGCTGGACACCCGGCGGATCGCCTTCCGGGGCGCGGGTCCCGACTCGGCCTTCGAGTGGGCGGTCTCCGGCGCGGCCTCCGCGCTGGTGCACATGCTGGAGCGGGGCTTCGCGGTCCGGCTGCTGACGGACGACGGCACCTCGGTGCCGGGCACGGGCGAGAGCGGATTCGCCGGCTCCACCCAGGACTCCGCGGAGTCGGCCGGTCTGATGATGGACGCCCTGGCCGTCGTCGACCACTCCGAGGGCGGCGGCCTCTCCCGGGCGTACGACGTGCTGCGCGGGGGCGACGAGGGTCTGCTGATCGCGTTCCTCGGGGATCTGGACGAGGAGCAGGCGGCGGTGGCGGCCCGGATGCGCCAGCGCAGCGGCGGGGCGGTCGCGTTCGTCCTGGACAGCGCCGCCTGGGCGCACGAGGAGGGGCCCGCGACGGACACGGCGGCCGGGGAGCGGCTGCGCCGGCTGCGCGAGGCGGGGTGGACGGCCGTGCCGGTCCCGCCGGGCGCGGAGCTGGCCGGGCTGTGGCAGCAGGCGGGCCGGCACGGCGCCCTCACCCAGTCCGGCGCGGCGGGCGGGACGACGGGTTTCACGGATGGTTGGTCATGAGGGGACGTTCATGAGCGGTCGTGGTCGGCTGGCGCTCTGCGCCTTCGCGGCGACGCTGATGGCGGCGTGTTCGATGCTGCCGCTGGTCGACCCGGTCACCTGGATCCTGCAGGCGGCCCTCCTGCTGGCCGTGCAGGTCGGCGTGGGGGCGCTCGGACGGCGGATCCCCCTGCCCAGGCTGCTGATCGTGGCCGGGCAGGCGGTGGTGACGGTGCTCCTGCTGACCGCCGCGTTCGCCCGGGAGCAGGCGCCGGCGGGGTTCCTGCCCGGCCCGCTGTCGGTGCAGCGGCTGGCGGATCTGCTCAACGCGGGTGCGGACGACGTCGGGCGGTACGCGATCCCGGCACCGGCCACCGAGGGCATCCGGCTGATGCTGGTGGGCGGGGTGCTGGTGGTCGGGCTGCTGGTGGACGCGCTGGCGGTCACCTTCCGCAGCGCGGCGCCGGCCGGCCTGCCGCTGCTCGCGCTGTACTCCGTGGCCGCCGGGCTCTCCGACGGCGGCGCGGACTGGCTGTGGTTCCTGCTGGCCGCCTCCGGATATCTGCTCCTGCTGCTGGCCGAGGGCCGGGACCGGCTCTCCCAGTGGGGGCGGGTCTTCGCGGGGGCGGCCCGGCCCCGGGGCACCTCGTCGGCCGGGCTGGAGAGCGGACGGGCGCTCGCCCCGGTGCGCACGGGCCGGCGCATCGGCGCCCTGGCCCTGGGCATCGCCCTGGTCGTGCCGGCCGCCCTGCCCGCACTCGACAACGGGATGCTGCTGGGCGCGGGGGCCGGGAACGGCAAGGGCGGCGGTGGCGGCACCATCTCGGCGGTCAACCCGCTGGTCTCGCTGCAGAACAACCTCAACCAGCCGGAGAACCGGGAGGTGATGTCGTACCGCACCAACGCGACCGGTGTGCAGGACTTCTACCTCCGCATCCTGGCGCTGGACCAGTTCAACGGGAACGAGTGGCGGGCCTCCACCCGCCGGCTGAAGGACGTCCCGGATCGGCTCCCGCAGCCGGCCGGACTGGCCTCCGACGTCGCCGTGACGGAGATCCGCACCAATATCTCCGCCGCGGGCTCCTATCGGCAGACCTATCTGCCGCTCCCCTATCCGGCGACCGAGGTGCGGGTCGGCGGCAAGTGGCGGTACGAGCCGGAGGGCCGCACCCTCGTCGGGGACGACGGGGAGACGACCGGCGGGGCCCGCTACGAGGTCTCCAGCCTGCTGGTGCAGCCGACGGCCCAGCAGCTCGCGAACGCGGGCCCGCCGCCGGAGGCCCTGCTCCGGGAGTACACCCGGGTGCCGGACACGCTGCCCCTGGTGGTCAGGCAGACCGCCGAGGAGGTGACGAAGGGGGCGTCCAACGCCTACGAGCGGGCGGTGAAGATCCAGAACTACTTCGCCTCGGACGGCGGGTTCACCTACGACACCTCGGTGAGCTCGGGGACGGGCAGCGCCGCGATCGGCCGCTTCCTGCGGGACCGGCGGGGCTTCTGCGTCCACTTCTCGTTCACGATGGCCGCGATGGCCCGGACGCTGGGCATCCCGGCCCGGGTCGCGGTGGGCTTCACCCCCGGCGCGCCCACGTCCGACGGGGCGATGTCCGTCGGGCTGCGCGACGCGCACGCCTGGCCCGAGCTGTACTTCGAGGGCGTGGGCTGGACCCGCTTCGAGCCGACCCCGACCCGTGGTTCGACCCCGTCGTACACCCTGCCGGACGCCCCGACGGGAGACACCGCGGATCCGGCGCAGCCGGACACGGATCCCTCGGCGGCAGCGGCGGCCACGCCGTCCGCCTCGGAGAGCTGCCCGGCGCAGATGCGCCGCCAGGGCGAGTGCGGCGGCTCGGCCGCGCCGGGGATCGTGGCTCCGCAGGACCCGGGGACCCCGGTGGGCACCGTGCTCGGCACGGTCCTGCTGGTCCTGCTCGTCCTGCTGCTGCCGGTGCTGCCGATGCTCTGGCGCACCCGCGTCCGGGCCCGCCGGCTCGGTGCCTCCACCGGCCGGACCCCGGCGGACACCGCCGCGAGAACGCTGGCGGCCTGGCGGGAGATCACCGACACCGCGTGGGACCACGGCATCGCGCCGGACGATTCGCTGACCCCGCGCAGAGCCGCCGAACGGGTGGCGCGGGAGGGCCGGCTGGACACCGAGGCGACCGCCGCAGTGCACCGGGTCGCCGGCTCGGTCGAGCAGGTGCTCTACGCACCGGAGCCGCGTCCGATGCCGGGGCTGGCGCAGGACGCGCGGACGGTCCGGGCGGGGCTGCGGCTCTCGGCCGACCGCCTCACCCGGCTCCGGGCGACGCTCGCCCCGCGCTCGGCCGTACGGGTGGTGTGGGCCCTCTCCGAACGCCGCGCGGCCCTGAGCGGACGGTGGCGGCTGCCGCGCCGGCCGGTCTGGTCCCGCCGCCCGTCCCGCCAGCAGGGCTGATCCCCGGCCCCGGGCCGATCGCCCCGCCGGGCGGGCGGCCCGGGGCCGCACCGGGTCTGCGAGCCGGCACCTCCGCCGGACCCGGCAGGGGGGCGCACGGACCGCACCGCGGGGACAGCGGGAACGGTCGGAAACGGCGGGGGCCGGCAGGCGCGTCAGGAGCGGGCGGGCACGCGTCGGAAGCGGGCTGGCGACGGCGAGGCCGTCCGGGCCCTCAGGACAGCGGGGCGCCCCGTCCCCGGGCACGGGTGAGGGGCGGCCGCGCGAACGCGACCGCCCCTCACCCGAATGTGTGCGGAGCGCCTACTGGCCCTGCTCGTCGCGGCGGCGCTGCCACCGCTGCTCGATGCGGTTCATGACGGAGCGGCGCTGCCGGCTCTGACGGCGTTCACCGGCACCGCCGGCACGCACCGTCTGTTGCTCACCCGGCTTCGGTGCCTTGCGCCAGCCGGTGACGGCCAGCACGGCACAGCCCAGCATGACGAGGAACCCGACCACGCCGAGTGCCACACTGACCCACATCTGCTGAGCGACCATTCCGGCCATGAGGAGCGCGATTCCCACCAGGAAGCCAGCAACTGCCTGGTAGACCCGTCGCCGGGTGTATGTACGCAGCCCACTTCCCTCGAGCGCTGTCGCGAACTTGGGATCTTCGGCGTACAGCGCTCGCTCCATTTGCTCGAGCATGCGCTGCTCGTGCTCCGAGAGCGGCACGGAGTCCTCCTCGTCGTCGGCCGCGGGGACGGCCGGTATGCGGCCCTTCCAGGATAGGCAGGGAATCGCCCCCGTGAAACCCGCCCTCATTGCCAATCAGCCAGTCCGGGCCGCCACGACGGCTCAGCTGCTGAGGCGTTGATTCCCCAACCTCCGATCCGTCATGCCGGATGGTGTCCCTCGATCATACGGGGCCAGGGCTCCGATCGGGGCTGCTGGGACGTACTCCGTCTGCGGCTGCGTCGCTGATCAGCCACGCTGCCGCGGAGTGCGCACCGGGTCCGGACGGTCCGCGCTCAGGGCCTGCGGGTGCCCAGGACGTGGAGCTGGGTGGCCACCGAGTGGAAGGCCGGCAGCTCGGCCGCCGCCGCCTCCAGCCTGAGCAGGGCTTCCACCGCCCCGGGCTCGGTGTCCACGAGGACCCCGGGCACGAGGTCGGCGAAGACGCGGACGCCGTGGACCGCGCCGACCTCGATCCCCGCGGCCTCGACCAGCCCGGTGAGGTGGTCGGCCGTGTAGCGCCGGGGCATGGGGTCGCCCTCGCCCCAGCGGCCGTCCGGATCGCCGAGCGCCTGCCGGGCCTCGGTGAAGTGGCCGGCGAGCGCGCGGGCGAGCACCGCCCCGCCGAGCCCGGCGGCGAGCAGGCTGAGCGCGCCGGAGGGCCGGAGCGCCTCCACCGCGTGCCGCACGCCCTCGGCGGGGTCGTCCACGAATTCCAGGACGCCGTGGCAGAGCACCGCGTCGTAGCCTCCGCGCTCGACCACGTCGAAGAGGCCGAGGATGTCGCCCTGCACGCCGTGGACGCGCTCGGCGACCCCGGCCTCGGCGGCCCGGCGCTCCAGCGCGAAGAGCGCGTTGGGGCTGGGGTCGACGACGGTGACCCGGTGGCCCAGGCGGGCGACGGGCACGGCGAAGTTGCCCGTGCCGCCGCCGGTGTCCAGCACGTCCAGGACGTCCCTGCCGGTCGCCTCGGCCCGGCGGTCGAGGGCGTCCTTGAGGACGTCCCACACCACAGCGGTACGAAGGGAGGCGCGGGGGCGCAGCTGGTCCGACACGGCTTTTGTCTCCTCGGCACGGCGCCGCCGCCGGGGGCGGGGCGTGAACAGCGCAGGTAACAGGTCACCGCCACCCTATTGCCTCGCGCCTCCGGCGCCGTCATCCCGCGTCGTACCGCTCCGCGCGGGGCTGCGGCAGGACCGGCTGGAGCACCAGCAGGCGCTCCACCAGGCGCAGGAACATCGCCGCGTCGCGCAGGAGGTCGTCCGCGTCCCGCCGGCCGGCCGCCCCCGGTATGCCGGCCTCCGCGCGGGCCCGGCGCGCGGCGCCGGAGGCGAAGAGCGCGCTCCATTCGGTGAGCTCGGGTGCCACCTCCGGCAGGACCTGCCAGGCGCTGCGGATCCGTTCGCGGCGGCGCGGGCGGGTCTCGGGGCGGCCCCGGACGGCGAGCACGGCGGCGGCCGTGCGCAGGGCGGCGAGGTGGGCGGTGGCGTACCGCTCGTTCGGCACGTCGAGAACAGCTGCCTCCTCCAGGCCGGCACGGGCCTGGGCGAGGAGATCGAGGGCGGCGGGCGGTGCGGTGGTGCGCCGCAGTACGGGATGGACGTCGTGCGCCGGGCCGGTCGGTGAGGGGGCAGGGCCGTCTGCGCGGCGTCGCGGAGCGGCTGCTGCGGACGAGTGGGCCATGACGAAACCTCCTGTCTCGTAACGGCTCGGTGGCCGTCGGTATCCATCGTGACGGCCCCCACTGACAATCGGCCCGAATCCCCCTCCGACCTGCGCTTTTGCTTCGCTCGCACGTTCAGGCTACCTTTTTGAACTGACCAGTCAGTTCAAAAAGGAGTGCGGACGGCCCGGAACAGCCGTCCGCACTCGGGGGGAGGGTCCGTGGACAGTCCGCACGGGGCAGCCGTCACCGCAGACGGCCTCGGCGTCAGGGGAGCACGCGGCTGGGCGTTCCGGGACGTGGCGTTCGATGCCGCGCCCGGCTCGCTGGTGGCGGTCGAGGGCCCCTCCGGTTCGGGGCGCACCTGTCTGCTGCTCACCCTCACCGGCCGGATGCGCCCCAGCGCGGGCGCGGCGGCGACCGCCGGACTCCCGCTGCCGCGCCGGGCCGCCGCCGTTCGCCGGATCGCCGCCCTCGGCCCGGTCCCCGGCGTCAGCGAACTCGACCCGGCGTTCACGGTCGGCGAGCACCTGCACGAGCGGGCCCTGCTCCAGCACCGCTACGGCGGCTCGCCCCGCGCGCTGCTGCGTCCGCGCGGCGAGCGGGCCGCCGCCCGCCGCGCCCGGGTGGACGCGGCTCTGGAGGCGGCCGGACTCGACCTCGCCGCGCTGCCGAAGGCCGAGCGGACCTCGGTGCGGGACCTGGAACGCCTGGAGGCGCTGCGGCTCTCCGTCGCCCTGGCGCTGATCGGCCGGCCCCGGCTGCTCGCGGTGGACGACACCGACCTCAAGCTCTCCGACGCCGAGCGCGCCGAGGCGTGGGCGCTGCTGCGGGCGCTCGCCGACGGGGGCACGACCGTCCTGGCCGTGTGCAGCGAGGCCCCCGAGGACGCGGTCGCGGTCCGCACCGGTCCCCCTCCGGTCCCGGTCGGCCGCCCCGGACACGCCGAGCAGCCCGGACACACCGACAGCCACCACGACGAAGGGACGGCCGATGCGTGCGCCGCGACTGGCCGCTCTTGAGCTGAGGCGCTTCGGCCGGGGCAGGCTGCCCCGTGCCGCGCTCGCCGCCCTCCTGCTGCTGCCGCTGCTCTACGGAGCCCTGTACCTCTGGTCGTTCTGGGACCCCTACGGACGCCTGGACCGGATCCCGGTCGCCCTGGTCAACGACGACAAGGGCGCCACCGCGGACGGCGAACGCCTCACGGCGGGCGACGAGATCACCGCGAAGCTGCTCGGCTCCGAGGTCTTCGACTGGCACGAGGTGAGCGGGGCCGAGGCGGCCCGGGGCGTCGAGGACGGGACGTACTACCTCTCGCTGACCATGCCGGCCGACTTCAGCCGCCGCATCGCCTCCAGCGCGGGCGACTCCCCCGAGACGGGCGCGCTCCAGGTCCGTACGAACGACGCGAACAACTACATCGTCGGCCAGATCTCCCGGACCGTGTTCTCCGAGGTGCGCACCGCCGCCTCCACGAACGCCTCCCGGAACTTCCTGGACCGGATCTTCATCAACTTCTCCGACCTGCACGACGCGACGGCGAAGGCGGCCAGGGGCGCGGCCGATCTCGAAGGCGGCATCGGCCGGGCCAAGAAGGGGTCGAAGGACCTCGCCGACGGCCTCAAGGACGCCAAGGCGGGCAGCGGCCGGCTGGCCACCGGGATCGTCACGCTCGACAAGGGCGCCGCAGATCTGGAGACCGGCTCCCGCGAGGTCGCCGCCGGCACCCAGGTGCTCGCCGACAAGGTCAACGGGGTGGCCGCCGACGTGCGCCCCTTCCTGAAGGACAACGGCAAGGCCATCGGGGACACGGCCCGGCTGGTCGCGGACTCCGCCAAGACCGTCCGGGACAACCTCGGCCTGCTGGTGGAGGCGGCGCCCGCCGCCGCCACCGCCGCGCACACCGCCGCCGACGACCTCACCGCCGTCCACCGCACCCGCTGCGAGGAGCAGCCGCTGCCCGACGCGGAGGTCTGCGCCCCGCTGGGTCGCGCCGTGACGGCCGCAGCCGATGTCGCCGCCGTCGCGGACGACGTCGCCGTGCTCGTCGAGGACCAGGACGGCGACCTCACGAAGCTGCGCGCCCAGCTCACCACGCTCCGGACCCAGGCCGACGCCCTCGCGAAACGGGCACCGCACCTGGACGAGGACCTGGCGGGAGCCGTCAAGAAGATCAACGCGCTGAACACCGGGGCCCACAAGGTCGCGAAGGGCGCGGGCAGCCTCCACACCGGCCTCGGCACGGCGAAGACCGGTTCCGCCGACCTGAACACCGGCGTCGGCGACCTCAGGAAGGGCGCGACGAGCCTGGACAGCGGTCTGATCCGGCTGGGCGACGGCTCGGCGACCCTCGCGCAGGGGCTCGGCGACGGCGTCGGCCGGATCCCCGACTACGACAAGAACGACCGCGACGCCCGTACGGAGGTCATGGCCGACCCCGTACGGCTGGCCTCGCAGTCGCTGCACCAGGCACCCAACTACGGCACCGGATTCGCCCCCTACTTCATCCCGCTCTCCCTCTGGGTCGGCGCGATGGTGGCGTACATGCTGATCCAGCCGCTCGGCCGGCGGGCCCTGGCGGCCGGGGCGCCCGCCCGGCGGATCGCGCTGGCGGGCTGGCTGCCGGTGGCGGCGCTCGGGCTGCTCCAGGTGGCCGCGCTGATGTCCGTCCTGCACTGGGGGCTCGGCCTGCAGATGGCCCGCCCCGCCGGGACGCTCGGCTTCCTCGCGCTGGTCACCTGCTGCTTCGCCGCGATCGTGCAGTGGCTGAACGCCCGCTTCGGGGCGGCCGGGCGGATCCTGGTGCTGGCGGTGCTGATGCTCCAGCTCACCTCGGCGGGCGGGACCTATCCCGTCCAGACCAGTCCGGGCTTCTTCAACGCCATCCACCCGTATCTGCCGATGAGCTACGTCGTGGAGGGGCTGCGCCGGCTGATCACGGGAGGCGGGCTCGGCCCGGTCTGGCAGGGGTGCGCGGTCCTGGCGGCCTTCACCGCCGGAGCGCTGGCGCTGACGGCCCTGTCCGCCCGGCGCCGGCAGGTGTGGACCCTGGAACGGCTCCATCCCGAACTGACCCTGTGAGGCCCCCGGGACCTGTGAGAATCGACGCCATGGAAAGCAGCAGCACCACGCGCCGCCGGGCCACCCGGCAGAAGCTCTACGAAGCGGCCGTGACCCTCATCGCCGAGAAGGGCTTCTCGGCCACCACGGTGGACGAGATCGCCGAGCGCGCCGGGGTCGCCAAGGGGACGGTCTACTACAACTTCAAGAGCAAGACGGAGCTCTTCGAGGAGCTGCTGCGCCACGGCGTCGGCCTGCTCACCGCGTCGCTGCGCGCGGCGGCCGAGGAGACCGCCGCGCGCGACGGCAGCCGGGTCGAGGCCCTGGACGCGATGATCCGGGCGGGTCTGGTCTTCATCGACCGCTATCCGGCCTTCACCCAGCTGTACGTGGCCGAGCTGTGGCGCACCAACCGCGCCTGGCAGTCGACCCTGCTGGTGGTGCGTCAGGAGGCCGTCGCCGTGGTCGAGGGTGTGCTGCGGGAGGGCGTGGCGGGCGGCGAGCTGAGTGAGGAGATCGACATCCCGCTGACGGCGGCCGCGCTGGTGGGCATGGTGCTGGTGGCGGCGCTGGACTGGCAGGCGTTCCAGCCGGAGCGCTCCATCGACGATGTGCACTCGGCGCTGTCCCTGCTGCTGCGCGGGCGGGTCAGCGGGCGCTGACGCCCCGGAAACGTACGAGAGCGCCGGCCGCGCGGAGCCCGATCCCCCCGGGCCCCGTACGACCGGCGCTTCGTTTGCTTCCGGAGGGCCCTCCCCCGTGACCCCGTGTCCCCCGTGGTCCCGGAGCCCTCCGTCGCGCACCCCCGTGCGGAAGGGCCGCCGCACCCCGCTCCGCCGCCCCGTGCCGGCGGTGGTGGCGCGACGCCCCGTCCGTGCGCCCCACTCTGCCGTCCGCACGGGCGGGAACCCATCCGCGCGCCTACTCATCTCGCCGCATGGGTACGGATACTCAGGGCTGTGCACCCGTTCCCTCCCCCACGGGCACGCCGCCTGGTTACGATCGCGTCCGTGTCCGTACTCCCTCTGGTGTTCACGAGTGGCTGGGCGAGCGGGATCAACGCCTACGCCGTGGTCCTCCTGCTCGGCCTCTTCGGCGCGACCGGCGTCTCCGACGAGGTACCGGCGGCGCTCCAGCGCACCGATGTGCTCGTCGTCGTCGGCGTGCTCTTCCTGTGCGAGGTCGTGGCGGACAAGATCCCGTACGTCGACACCGTGTGGGACTCGGTGCACACGGTCCTCAGGCCGCTCACCGGGGCCGTCGTGGCGGCGCTGCTGGCGGGCGAGAGCGGTTCGCTGCCGGAGGTGGCGGCCGGGGCCATCGGCGGTTCCACCGCGCTGGTGAGCCATCTGGTGAAGGCGGGCACGCGCATGGCCGTCAACACCACCCCGGAGCCCTTCAGCAACATCGCGCTGAGCCTGGTGGAGGACCTCGGGGTCGCCGCCGTCATCACCTTCGCGATATTCCACCCCTGGATCGCGGCCGGTCTCGCGCTGACGATGCTGCTCACCGGTGTGGTGATCACGCTCTTCCTGGTCTCCCGGATCCGCCGGTTCCTGCGGCGCAGGGCCGAGCGGCGTGCGGAGAGGCGGCTGGCGCGGGCGCCCTTGCAGCAGCCTGACGGCTGAGCTGTCGGTGGCGGCCGTTAAGGTCGCTGGCATGGCACGTATTGCGGTGATCGGCGCCGGGATGGGCGCGATGTCGGCGGCGGCGCGGCTGGCCGTGGCCGGGCACCGGGTGACGGTGTACGAACGCGCGGAGACGTACGGCGGTGCGCTGGGCAGCCATGCCCACGAGGGCTTCGTCTTCGACACCGGGCCCGGACTGCTCCATCTGCCGGCGGTCTACCGCGACCTGTTCGTGAAGACGGGCAAGGAGCCGCTGGAGCGCTGCGTCACCCTGACCCAGGTCGATCCGGCGAGCCGTCATGTCTTCGCGGACGGCACGGACGTGTCCCTGCCCAACGCCTCGCGCGCCGGGGTCGTCTCCGCGCTGGACGCGGCGCTCGGCGCGGGTGCCGGCCGGAGCTGGGGGGACTTCCTCGACCGGGCCAGGGACGCCTGGGACCGCTCGCGGCGGCCGCTGCTGGAGGAGCCGCTGCGGAGCGACTGGCAGGTGCTGGGCCGCGATCCGTATCCGGCCCCGGCGCGGCGTCGGCTGCTGCGCCCGGCCCTTCGGGCGGGCACCGTGGCGGAGGTCGGCGCCTGGGAGCTGTCCGACCCCCGGCTGGCCGCCCTGCTCGACGGGTACGCGCTGTCCTACGGACTGGACCCGGCGCACGCCCCGGCGGGCGCGGCGCTGCTGCCGTACATGGAGGAGACCTTCGGCAGCTGGTACGTGGCGGGCGGGCTGCGCGCGCTGGCGCGTGCCGTGTACGAGCGGTGCCTGGCCCGGAAGGTGGAGTTCGTCTTCGGGGCGGAGGTGGCCCGGATCGTCGAGAAGGACGGCCGGGCGGCCGGGGTGGAGCTGGCGGACGGCACCGTGGCCGAGGCGGCGCACGTGGTGCTGGGCGCCCGCCCGCATCCGGGGCTGACGCCCCCGCAGGAGCTGTGGCGGGACGGCGAGGTGACGGTGCAGCCCCGGCCCGGCGGCCCGGCGCCCACCGGCCGGTTCCTGGTGCTGCTGTCGCTGCGCGGCGCCCGTCCCTCGGACGCCGCGCACCGGACGGTGGTGCACCCGGCGGACGGGGCGGCCGAGCGCGAGGCGGTCTTCGGCGGCCGGCTCGCCGCGCACCCCACGGTGACGGTGCTGCGCCCCGACGATCCCTCGACCCGCCCCGACGAGGCGCACGAGGCCGTGACGCTGACGGCGACGGTCGCCCCGCACGGCCCGGTGGACTGGACGGACGCGGCGCTGCGGGCGCGGTACGCGGACACCCTGATCGACGCGGCGTCCGCCGCGGTGCCCGGTCTGCGGGGGCGCCTGCTGCACCGGGAGGTGCGGACCCCGGCGGAGACGGCCGCCGCGACAGGCGCCGAGGGCGGCGCCGTCCCCGCGCCCTCGCTGGCGGGCGCCGCCGGCGGCTTCCTCCACCCGGGCAATCCCACCCGGCTGCCCGGACTCCTCCTGGCGGGCGGCTGGTCGCACCCGGGCGGCGGACTCGCCCACGCCGGCATGTCCGGGGCGCTGGTGGCGGGCCTGGTCGTGGAAGGCGAGGACTTCCGCGGCTCGCGGTGAGCGGCGGGGCTCACCAGGGGGGTAGGTCCTAGTAGCGGTACGGCTCGTTGTTGCCGTAGCCGGACTCGTAGCCGTTCGGGTACGGCGCCTGCTGGGCGGGCTGGTGCGGGGGGTACTGCTCGCCCTCGCGCTGCTGGGGGACCCAGACGCCGCCGGGCGGGGTGTCGGGGGCGTAGCCCTCGGCGGCGTACGGATCGGCGAACTGCTGGCCGGTGCCGTAGGCGTCGTACTGCTGCGGGGTCCCGTAGTCCTGGTACGTGCCGTAGTCGGGGGTGCCGGTGGTGGTGCCGATGTACGGGTCGGAGTACGCGGCGTACTGCTGGCGGTCCGTGCCGTAGTCGTAGGAGCCGGTGGGCGCGTAGGCGTCCTGGCCTCCGTAGCCGTCCTGGGCCGCGTAGGCGTCCTGGCCGCCCTGGGCCGGGTGGCCGGAGTAGTCGCCGTATCCGTCGTAGCCGCCGTACTGCGGCTGCGGCTGGGGGTCCTGGTGCTGTCCCCGGTCCCGGGCGGCGGGGGCCGGGTCGCCGTAGATCCCGTAGCGGCCGGTGTCGTCGGGCAGGGGCTCCGGTTCGTAGACGGCGGCCGGCCGGGGCGCGGGCTCCTGCGGGGCCGGGGCCTCCGGCGCGTACTCCATCTCCAGGTCGGACACCTGGAGCGTGGGCTCGCGGTCGGCCGCGCCGCGCCGGCGTCGGCTCTCCCCGGGGCTGCCCCCTATGGCCCAGCCGGTCGAGAAGCCCCTGCGGAAGGAGAGCGTCACATAGGTCTGGCCGACCGCGAAGGCGATGGCACCCAGGGCGATGACGAAGACGGACGGCATCAGCACACCGACGACGACCCCGGCGAAGCCGGTGAAGGCGAGCAGTCGCCAGCGCAGCCGTGCCTTGTACTGGAGCAGCACCTCGCCGAGCAGCCACAGCGCGACGATGCCGAACGCGATGTAGAGGACCGTCCAGCCCATGCCCGCCCCCTTCCACGGCCACCGCCCCGGGGTGGTGGCGGGTACGGCCGGTCACAACTGCTTGTGCAGTCCGAGATTCTCGTAGATTTCGAGCGTCGCCGTCGAGTTGTTCAGCGTGATGAAGTGCAGCCCGGGGACACCCTCGGAAAGCAGTCTCGCGCAGAACCGCGTCGCGAAGTCGATGCCAATGGAGCGTACAGCGGCGGGGTCGTCCTTGGCGGCGAGGATGCGGTCTTTCAGCTCGTCGGGCAGGGACGCGTTGCTGAGCTGGGGGAACCGCTCCAACTGGCGGACGCTCGTCACCGGCATCACCTCGGGGATGATCGGCGTCTCGCCACCCGCGGCGACCACTCGGTCACGCATCCGGAGGTAGTTCTCCGGATCGAAGAACATCTGCGTGATCGCGTAGTCGGCACCGGCACGGCACTTGTCCACGAAATGCCGGACGTCGCTGTCCCAGTCGGGCGAGCGCGGGTGCCGTTCGGGGAACGCCGCGACACCGACGCAGAAATCGCCGGACTCCTTGATCAGCCGCACCAGATCGGCCGCGTACCGCACGCCCTGGGGGTGTTCCACCCAGGGGCCCATGGGGTCGCCCGGCGGGTCGCCGCGCACCGCGAGGATGTTCCGGATCCCGGCGTCGGCGTACTGTCCGATCATGTTGCGCAGCTCGGCGACGGAGTGGTTGACCGCCGTGAGGTGGGCGACCGGGGTGAGCGTGGACTCGGCGGCGATGTCCTGGGTGGCCTTCACCGTCCCGGACCGGGTGGAGCCGCCGGCGCCGTACGTCACGGAGACGAAGTTCGGACGCACCGCCTCGACCCGGCGGAGCGCGTTCCACAGATTGCGCTCGCCCTTCTCGGTCCTGGGGGCCCAGAACTCGAACGAGTACAAGGTCGTGCCGGTCGCGAGCATCTCGCGCACGGTGGGCGCGCGATCTGTCCTGGTGGAGGGGGTGCCAAGGGCCATACGGGCAGGTTAACCAGGCCCGGCCCGGCACCCAACCGAACTAGGGTGATTTGGCTTGAATGCCCGGTTCTTTGTCCACGCCTCGGACACTTCCGTCCCGGAACGGCTCCGCGGCCTCTCCGGTCACTCCCCCGTCACGCCTCGGCGCGCTCCCGGACCCGGCGTGCCAGCTCGGCCGCCGCGGCCCCGGGGTCGGCGGCCTCCGTAACGGCGCGGACGACGACGATCCGGCGCGCCCCGGCGTCCAGCACCTCGTCGAGGTTGCCCGCGTCGATGCCGCCGATGGCGAACCAGGGGCGGGCCGGGGCGAGCGAGGCGGCGTAGCGGACGAGGCCGAGCCCGGGGGCGGTGCGGCCGGGCTTGGTCGGGGTGGGCCAGCAGGGGCCCGTGCAGAAGTAGTCCACGCCGGGCTGGGCGAGGGCGGCGTCGACCTCCGCCTCGGCGTGCGTGGAGCGGCCGACCAGGACGTCGGGGCCGAGGATCGCGCGGGCGGCCGGGACCGGCAGGTCGCCCTGGCCCAGGTGCAGCACGTCGGAGCCGATGGCGTGGGCGACGTCGGCCCGGTCGTTGACCGCGAGGAGCGCACCGTGGCGCTCGCAGGCGTCGGCGAAGACCTGGAGGTGCTCCAGCTCCTCGGCGGCCTCCATGCCCTTGTCGCGGAGCTGGACGATGTCCACCCCGTTGGCGAGGACCGCGTCGAGGAAGGCGGGCAGGTCGCCCTGGCGGCGGCGGGCGTCCGTGCACAGATAGAGCCGGGCGTCGGACAGCTGCGCGCGAGGCGTGGACATGGTGCGGTTCCCCCCGGGGACGGTGACGGTTGTGGTGCGGGCGCGGCACCGCGCCGGGGCGCGGACCGCTCGGCGCGGTGCCGCGCCCCGGCGCGGCCGGAGCGTCTCCCGCGGACCGGCCGGGGTCACGGCCCCGGTCCGGCCGGCGGGTCGGGATCAGACGGCGAGCGCCTGGGCGCGGCGCTTCACCTCCGTGCCGCGGTTCTCACTCAGCGCCTGGGCGGGCGTGCCCGGCAGGCTCGGGTCGGGGGTGAAGAGCCATTCCAGCATCTCCTCGTCGGAGAAGCCGTCGTCCCTCAGGAGCGTCAGGGTCCCCGAAAGGCCCTTGACCACCCGGTCGCCGTCGATGAAGGCGGCGGGCACCTGGAGGGCCCGGTTCTCACCGCGGCGTACGGCGATGAGCTGGCCCTCCTTGACCAGCTGCCGTACACGCGTCACCTCGACATCGATCATTTCGGCGATGTCGGGGAGGTGGAGCCAGGCGGGGACGAGAGCATCGATCTTTGCGTCAATCTCGGTCACGGGGACAAGCGTGCCATCCCGGACCGACAGTCGGTAGCCGGGCGGCCCGTCCATGGGGCCGGTGCGGTGGTCAGCGGATGGCCGACTTCAGCGGTACGGAGGGGTCCGCGACCCGGTCCGGGTCCAGTTCCGCGCCCGATTCGAGGAGCCGGCGCCCCTGGGCGAGATCGCGCGGACGGCCGACCGCCAGTACGGCGACGAGCGCGCCGGAGCGCAGCCAGCACACCGACCACGCCGGGTCTTCCGGGTCGCCCCGCCGCACCACCGCGTCCGCCCCCGCGTGGTGCCCGGCGTACTGGACGAAGCGGCCGAACTGCTCGGACCAGAAGTAGGGCACGGGGTCGTAGACCGGCGCGTCGCCGCCGGCCTCCGGGTCCGCGGTGACGGCGGCGGCCACGGTCCTGGGGCCCTGGAGGGCGTTGTCCCAGTGGTGGACGAGCAGCCGTTCCCCGTACCGGGCGGACGGGAAGGAGGCGCAGTCACCGACCGCGTAGACGTCCGGGAGCGAGGTGCGCAGCGAGGCGTCGGCGGTGACCGATCCGTCCGGGCCGAGCGCGATCCCGGACCCGGCGAGCCACCGGGTCGCGGGCCGGGCGCCGATGCCGACGACGACGGCGTCCGCGGGCAGGGTGCGGCCGTCGGCCAGCTCCACCCGGCCGGGCTCGACGGCGGCGACCCGGGCGCCGGTGAGGAGGACGGCGCCGCTCTCCTCGTACCAGCGGGCCATCGGGGCGGTGATGTCGGCAGGCAGCGCCCCGGCCAGCGGGTGGGCGGCAGCCTCGACGACGGTGACCTCGCAGCCGGCCGCGCGGGCGGCGGTGGCGAACTCGGCGCCGATCCAGCCCGCGCCGACGACCACGACCCGGTGCCGCTCCGCCAGGACCGGGCGCAGCCGCGCGGCGTCGTCCAGGGTGCGCAGCAGATGGACCCCGGGCACGCCTTCGGCGCCGGGGAGGGCCAGGGGTTCGGCGCCGGTGGCGAGGACCAGGACGTCGTAGGGGACGGGACCCTGCGGGGTGTCCAGTTCGCGGTCGTCCGGGCGCAGGCCGGTCACGTCGAGGCCGAGCCGCAGGGTGACGTCCAGGGCCTCGAAGTCGATGTCGAAGGCGGAGCTCTCCGCCGTGCCGAGGAGGACGGCCTTCGACAGCGGCGGACGGTCGTAGGGCTGATGGGGTTCGGCGCCGATCAGCGTGACGGGGCCGGTGAAGCCCTGTTCGCGCAGGGCGACCGCGGTCTGCACCCCCGCCATGCCCGCTCCGGCGATCACGACGCGGCGCCCGTTCCGCGGCGCCCTCTGCTGCTGTCCGGTCTGCTCGTCCACCCGCCCACTCTAAACACCTGACGATGCGTCAGTAAGCGGGTTCCCCGATCGGCGCTGCCGGGGCGGGGTTTAGGGTGGCCGTGCAACGCACTCGCGGGAGCCCGGACGCACCGGGCTGAGAGGGAGGCTGGACGGCCTCCGACCGTACGAACCTGATCCGGGTCATGCCGGCGAAGGGAGGGGCTGGACGCCCATGTCCATCCACCGAGGAGAAGGCTCCGACGTCCTCGTGATCGGCGGGGGAATCATCGGACTGGTGACGGCCTGGCGGGCCGCGCGGCGCGGTCTGTCCGTCGTGGTCGCCGATCCGGACCCCGGCGGCGGGGCCGCCCGGGTCGCGGCCGGGATGCTGGCCGCCGTCACCGAACTCCACTACGGCGAGGAGACGCTCCTCGGCCTCAACCTGGCCTCGGCGGCGCGCTATCCGGCGTTCACCGCCGAACTGGAGGAGGCGAGCGGCCAGGAGATCGGCTTCCGCGCCTGCGGCACGCTGGCCGTCGCGCTGGACGCCGACGACCGCGCCCACCTTCGCGAACTGCACGCCCTGCAGCGGCGGTGCGGGCTGGAGTCGGAATGGCTCTCCGGACGCGAGTGCCGCCGCCTGGAGCCGATGCTCGCGCCGGGGGTGCGCGGCGGGCTGCGGGTCGACGGCGACCACCAGGTCGATCCGCGCCGGCTGGCCGCCGCCCTGCTGACCGCCTGCGGGCGGGCCGGGGTCGTCCTGGTCCGCGCCGCGGCCGAACGCCTCGCGGTGAGCGGCGACCGGGCCACCGGGGCCGTCCTGGCCGACGGCACCCGGCTCGCCGCCGACCAGGTCGTGCTGGCGGCCGGCAGCCTGAGCGGCCGGCTCGCGGGCGTGCCCGAGCACGTCCTGCCGCCGGTCCGCCCGGTGAAGGGGCAGGTGCTGCGGCTGAGGGTGCCGCCCGCGTACGCCCCCTTCCTGTCGCGCACCGTGCGCGCCGTCGTCCGGGGCAGCCACGTCTACCTCGTCCCGCGCGAGAACGGCGAACTGGTCGTCGGCGCCACCAGCGAGGAGATGGGCTGGGACACCACGGTCACGGCCGGCGGGGTGTACGAACTGCTGCGGGACGCGCACGAACTGGTCCCCGGCCTCACCGAGCTGCCGCTCACCGAGACCCTGGCCGGGCTGCGCCCCGGCTCCCCCGACAACGCCCCGCTGCTCGGCCGCACCGCGCTGCCCGGACTGCACCTCGCCACCGGCCACCACCGCAACGGGGTGCTCCTGACCCCCGTCACCGGGGACGCGATGGCCGCGCTGCTGGCCGACGGCGAACTGCCCGAGGCGGCCCGCCCCTTCTCCCCCGGCCGGTTCGCGCCCGCCGCCGCCCCCGTACGTCAGGAGCAGCCCGCATGACCGAGTCCCCCGCCCCCTCCGTGCACGTCACCGTGAACGGCGAGCGCGTCGCCGTCGCGCCCGGCACCACCCTGGACGCCCTCGTCGCCACGCTCACCGAGGCGCGCGCGGGCATCGCCGCCGCGCTCAACGAGACGGTCGTGCCGCGCGGCGCGTGGGCCTCGGCCGCGCTCCGCGACGGCGACCGGGTCGAGGTGCTGACCGCCGTCCAGGGAGGCTGACCGTGACCGACGACCTCTTCACCCTGGGCGGTACGGCCTTCGGCTCCCGGCTGATCATGGGCACGGGCGGGGCGCCCAGTCTGGACGTGCTGGAGCGCTCCCTGGCCGCCTCCGGCACCGAGCTGACCACCGTCGCCATGCGCCGCGTCGATCCCACCGTGCGCGGCTCGGTCCTGTCCGTGCTGGAGAAGCTGTCCGTGCGGGTGCTGCCGAACACGGCCGGCTGCTTCACGGCGGGCGAGGCGGTGCTGACCGCCCGGCTGGCCCGGGAGGCGCTGGGCACCGACTGGGTCAAACTGGAGGTGGTGGCCGACGAGCGCACCCTGCTGCCCGAGCCGATCGAGCTGCTGGACGCGGCGGAGACGCTGGTCGACGACGGCTTCACCGTCCTGCCGTACACCAACGACGATCCGGTGCTGGCCCGGCGGCTGGAGGAGGTGGGCTGCGCGGCGGTCATGCCGCTCGGCTCCCCCATCGGCTCCGGGCTCGGCATCCGCAATCCGCACAACTTCCGGCTGATCGTCGAGCAGGCCCGGGTCCCGGTGATCCTGGACGCCGGGGCGGGCACCGCCTCGGACGCGGCGCTCGCCATGGAGCTGGGGTGCTCGGCGGTCATGCTGGCCTCGGCGGTGACCCGGGCCCAGGAGCCCGAACTGATGGCCGCCGCGATGCGCCACGCCGTGGAGGGCGGGCGGCTCGCGTACCGGGCGGGCCGGATCCCCCGCCGGCATTTCGCCGAGGCGTCCTCGCCTGCCGAGGGGCGCGCGGTGCTGGACCCGGAGCGCCCGGCATTCTGACGGGCCCCCGCGCGGGTGAACCGCACCCCCGGGAGCCCGAGACCGCCCCGCGCGGGTGGACCGGACCCCCGGGACCGATCCCCGCACGGGCGCCCGCGCGGGCCGGTCACATCTCCCTGTCACGGCTCGGCTGCAGTACGGCCCCGGCTTCGCCCCGGCCCGTCGGCGGTGTCCGTGGCGGCTCGTAGACTCGACCGCGTGGACACGACCCTTCAGGACCCGCTCGTCGGGCAGCTGCTCGACGGCCGCTACCGCGTCGATGCGCGCATCGCCGTGGGCGGCATGGCCACGGTCTACCGGGCGATGGACACCCGGCTCGACCGGGTGCTCGCCCTCAAGGTGATGCACCCGGCGCTCGCGACCGACGCCACGTTCGTCGAGCGCTTCATCCGCGAGGCCAAGTCGGTGGCGCACCTCGCGCACCCCAATGTGGTCGCGGTCTTCGACCAGGGCGCCCAGGGGCAGTACGTGTACCTGGCGATGGAGTACGTCGCGGGGTGCACGCTGCGCGACGTGCTGCGCGAGCGTGGGGCGCTGCGGCCGCGCGCCGCCCTGGACATCCTGGACCCGGTGCTCGCCGCGCTGGGCGCCGCGCACCGGGCGGGTTTCGTCCACCGCGACATGAAGCCGGAGAACGTGCTGATCGGCGACGACGGCCGGGTGAAGGTCGCCGACTTCGGCCTGGTCCGCGCGGTCGGTTCGGTCACCAACACCACCGGGACGATCCTGGGCACCGTCTCCTACCTCGCCCCCGAGCAGATCGAGCACGGCACGGCCGACACCCGCGCCGATGTGTACGCCTCGGGCGTGGTGCTGTACGAGATGCTGACGGGCGCCAAGCCGCACACCGGGGAGACCCCCGCCCAGGTCATCTACCAGCACCTCAACGAGGACGTCCCGCCCCCGTCGGCCGCGGTGCCGGGTCTGGCCCCGGCGCTGGACGCGCTGGTGGCGAGCGCCACCGCGCGCGATCCGGAGGTCCGCCCGTTCGACGCGGTGGCGCTGCTCGCCGAGTCCCGGCGGGCGCGGGCCCAGCTCACCGACGCCGAGCTGGACGCGGTGCCGCCGCAGGCCACCGACGGGGCCCCGGACGAGGCCGACGACCGCACGAGCGTGATCCCGCGCGTCCTTCCGGTGGGCCAGGGCACCGCTCACCACACCAGCCGGCTGGAGGCACCGCCCCCGCCGCCGCAGCCGCCGACCGGGCGCCCCGGCGGGCCCGGCCGGTCCCGCGCCCCCCGGCGCGGACTTCTCACCGCGCTCCTGGCCGTGCTGCTGGTCCTGGGGATCGGCGGCGGCGTCTGGTACATCAACTCCGGACAGTTCACCCGGGTTCCCGCGCTGCTGGGCCAGACCCAGAAGGCGGCCGAGGGCCGCCTCTCGGACGCCGGGCTCGACGTCAAGGAGGTCCGGCGGGCCTACAGCGACACGGTCGACCGGGGCGCGGTGATCAGCAGCGATCCCAAGCCGGGCGGCAAGATCCGACGCAACGGCTCGGTGACGCTGGTCGTCTCGCGGGGCCCCGAGATCGTCACGGTCCCGGACGTCACGGGCGTAAAGCTGGCCGAGGCCCGGCGGCAACTGGAGAAGCGGGGGCTGGTCCCCGGGATGGTCACCGAGGAGTTCAGCGAGGACGCCGCGGCCGGCGAGGTGCTGCGCACCGACCCGGCGGGGGGCGCCGAGCGCCACCCCGACTCCGCGATCGCCCTCGTGGTCTCCAAGGGCAGCCCCGTCGACGTCCCCGACGTCACGGGCGAGGACGTCGAGGACGCCCGCGCGGAGCTGGAGGACGCCGGTCTCACGGTCGAGGTGGCATCCGAGCGGGTCAGCTCCCCGCAGGACGCGGGCACGGTCGCCCGCCAGTCGCCCGGCGAGGGCGCCCAGGCCGCCGAGGGCGACACCGTCACCCTCACCGTCTCCAAGGGCCCCCGCATGATCGACGTACCGGACGTCACCGGCAAGAAGATCGACGAGGCCCGGAGCCTGCTGGAGGACGCGGGCTTCGAGGTCAAGGTCGACCGCCCGTTCCTCTCCTTCAGCGACACCATCGCAAGCCAGTCCGTCGACGGGGGCGACCGTGCCCCCGAGGGCAGCACCATCACCATCAAGACCAAGGGGCTGTAGATCCGTATGCGCAATCCCGTCGGCGGCCACGTCCCGGTGGCCGGCGGCCTCGCCAGGACCGGTCTGCCCTACGCCCGGGAGATGGGCGCGGAGGCCGTCCAGGTGTTCGTCGCCAATCCCCGGGGCTGGGCGACCCCGGCGGGCACCCCGGCCCAGGACGAGCGGTTCCGCGCGGAGTGCGCCGAGGCCGGGATGCCGGCGTACGTGCACGCCCCCTACCTGATCAACTTCGGCTCGCACACCCCGGAGACGGTGGAGCGGTCCGTGGAGTCGCTGCGCCACTCGCTGCGCCGGGCGCGCGCGATCGGCGCGCTGGGCGTCGTGGTGCACACCGGCTCGGCGACCAACGGCCGTCCCCGCGAGGAGGCGCTGGCCCAGGTGCGCACGCATATGCGCCCGCTGCTGGACGAGCTGACCCACGACGACGACCCGTTCCTGCTGCTGGAGTCCACGGCCGGCCAGGGCTTCTCGCTCTGCTCGCGGACCTGGGACTTCGGGCCGTACTTCGAGGCGCTGGACTCCCACCCCAGGCTGGGCGTCTGCCTGGACACCTGCCACATCTTCGCGGCCGGCCACGATCTGTCCGGCCCCGGCGGCATGAAGGAGACGCTGGACCTGCTGGTGGAGACGGTCGGCGCGGGGCGGCTGAAACTGATCCACGCCAATGACTCCAAGGACGTGGCCGGCGCCCACAAGGACCGCCACGAGAACATCGGCGCGGGCCGGATCGGCGAGGAGCCCTTCCGCGAGCTGTTCTCCCACCCGGCCACGGAGAACGTGCCGCTGATCATCGAGACCCCGGGCGGCAAGGAGGGGCACGCGGCGGACGTGGCCCGCCTCAAGGACCTGCGCGCACGGGCCTGACCGGCTGCCGTCAGAGCTCGGGGCCGTCTCCCGGCTCCTCCTGGTAGGAGTAGCGCTGTTCCTTCCAGGGGTCACCGATGTTGTGGTAGCCGCGCTCCTCCCAGAAGCCGCGGCGGTCGGCGGTCATGTACTCGATGCCGCGCACCCACTTCGGGCCCTTCCAGGCGTACAGGTGCGGGACGACCAGCCGGAGCGGGAAGCCGTGCTCGGCGGTGAGCAGTTCGCCGCCCTTGTGGGTGGCGAACAGGGTCCGCTCCGCGGTGAAGTCGTCGAGCCTGAGGTTGGAGCTGAAGCCGTATTCGGCCCAGACCATCACATGGGTGACCTGCGGCGCCGGCGGTGCGAGCGTCAGGATCTCGCGGGCGAGGACCCCGCCCCATTCGGCGCCGATCATGCTGAACTTGGTCACGCAGTGCAGATCCGCGACCACCGAGGAGAACGGCAGGGCCGAGAACTCCTCGTGGTTCCAGCAGTGCTTCTCGCCGTCGGCGGTGGCTCCGAAGACCCGGAACTCCCAGCGGTCCGGCTTGAACTTGGGCACCGGTCCGTAGTGGGTCACCGGCCAGCCGCGCTGCAATCGCTGGCCCGGCGGAAGCTCGGACGGCTCTGATGCGCGGTGTTCCCGGCTTTCCGGCTGACCCATGACTCCATGGTGACAGACAGGCGGGTGTGGTCATGACCAGGGCAGAGGCGATTCGGGACAACTCGCAGTAAGCGTGAACTTACTGGACGCCCTTCTGACGCGGTGCGAGGATGCGCCCACTTGCCCCGTACACCGTGTGGAAGGAGCCGCTGCGATGCAGGGCGACCCCGAGGTCCTTGAGTTCCTGAACGAACAGCTGACCGCCGAGCTGACGGCCATCAACCAGTACTTCCTGCACGCGAAGATGCAGGAGAACTTCGGCTGGACCAAGCTCGCGAAGTACACGCGCTCGGAGTCCTTCGACGAGATGAAGCACGCGGAGATCCTGACCGACCGCATCCTCTTCCTCGACGGCCTGCCGAACTACCAGCGGCTCTTCCACGTCCGGGTCGGCCAGACGGTCACCGAGATGTTCCAGGCGGACCGCCAGGTGGAGGTGGAGGCGATCGACCGCCTCAAGCGCGGGATCGAGCTGATGCGCGGCAAGGGCGACATCACCTCGGCCAACATCTTCGAGTCGATCCTGGCCGACGAGGAGCACCACATCGACTATCTCGACACCCAGCTGGAGCTGATCGAGAAGCTCGGCGAGCCGCTGTACATCGCGCAGCTGATCGAGCACCCGGACAGCTGATGACGCGGGCCGCGACGGCTCAGGCGGCGTCGGGGAGCCGTGTGAGGGAGGGCGTGGGCACGGGGGCCGCCGACGGCACGGACTCCGCGCCGCCCGGGGCCCGCCTGCCGTCCAGGAGCTCGCGGCGCGGGCAGCCGCCCCGGCCGAGCATGGCCTGGATGGTGCGGACGCAGCTGCCGCAGTCGGTGCCGGCCTTGCAGGCGGAGGCTATCTGGCGCGGCGTGCTGGCGCCGGCGTCCGCATGCTCCTTGACCTGCTGCTCCGTCACGCCGAAGCACGAGCAGACGTACACGCGGTTCACCTCCCGGCGGGACGGATCGTAACGGCCACCCCGATCTCGGTGAGGCTAACCTAACCTTACCCGGCGACGGGGAGCCGTAAAAGCCCCGGAATGCCCGGTGGGGCACGGATCACATCGATCCGTGCCCCACCGTCGTTCGCGCGCCGCGCTCGGTGACCGGCTACTGGTCCCGGTACATCTCGGCGACGAGGAAGGCCAGGTCCAGCGACTGGCTGCGGTTGAGCCGGGGGTCGCAAGCCGTCTCGTAGCGCTGGTGGAGGTCGTCCACGAAGATCTCGTGGCCGCCGCCGACGCACTCGGTGACGTCGTCGCCGGTCAGCTCGACGTGGATGCCGCCGGGGTGCGTGCCGAGGGCCTTGTGGACCTCGAAGAAGCCCTTGACCTCGTCCAGGACGTCGTCGAAGCGGCGCGTCTTGTGGCCGGAGGCGGCCTCGAAGGTGTTGCCGTGCATCGGGTCGGTCACCCAGGCGACGGTGGCGCCGGAGGCGGTGACCTTCTCGACCAGCTCGGGCAGCTTGTCGCGGACCTTGTCGGCGCCCATGCGGACGACGAAGGTCAGCCGGCCGGGCTCGCGGTCGGGGTCGAGCCGCTCGATGTAGCCGAGGGCCTCCTCGACGGTGCTCGTCGGACCGAGCTTGATGCCGATCGGGTTGCTGATCCGCGCGGCGAACTCGATGTGCGCCCCGTCCATCTGGCGGGTGCGCTCACCGATCCACACCATGTGGGCCGAGGTGTCGTAGAGCCGGCCGGTGCGCGAGTCGGTGCGGGTCAGCGACGACTCGTAGTCGAGGAGCAGCGCCTCGTGCGAGGCGTAGAACTCGACGGCCTTGAACTCCGCCGGGTCGGTGCCGCACGCCTTCATGAAGTTCAGCGCGTTGTCGATCTCGCGGGCCAGGGCCTCGTAGCGCTGGCCGGACGGGGACGACCGCACGAAGTCCTGGTTCCAGGCGTGCACCTGGCGCAGGTCGGCGTACCCGCCGGTGGTGAAGGCGCGGACCAGGTTCAGCGTGGAGGCGGAGGCGTGGTACATCCGCTTCAGGCGCTCCGGGTCCGGGACCCGGGCCTCCTCGGTGAAGGCGAAGCCGTTGACGGAGTCGCCGCGGTAGGTCGGCAGGGTCACGCCGTCGCGGGTCTCGGTGGGCTTGGAGCGCGGCTTGGAGTACTGGCCGGCGATGCGTCCCACCTTGACGACGGGCACGGCGGCCGCGTACGTCAGCACGGCGCTCATCTGGAGCAGCGTCTTCAGCTTGGCCTTGATGTGGTCGGCGGACACGGCGTCGAAGGCCTCGGCGCAGTCGCCGCCCTGCAACAGGAACGCCTCGCCCTTGGCGACGGCTCCCATACGGGCACGCAGCTGGTCGCACTCGCCCGCGAAGACGAGCGGCGGATACGACGCGAGCTCCGCGAGTACATCGCGCAGAGCCTCGGCATCGGGGTACTCGGGCTGCTGCGCCGCGGGAAGGTCTCGCCAGGTGTTGCCACCGGCGACGGAGGTATTGGCGTTCACGGTCACGGCTCCCACATTACGGGGTCGCGTCCAATGTTTTTCCGGATGCTCAACGACTGAGACGGACACCCGGACCGGCCGGTGACGGGGGGCACCACCGGCCCTGCTAGCCTCACACCTTTCAGAATTGAACAAGTGGACCACAGGGGCGGGGCTTTGAAGCGCAATCACCGCAGAGACCTCAAAAAGAGACGCCTGCTGTACGGGGCGGGGGCCGCGATCGTCGCGACGGCGACCATCGGCACCCTCGCCATGGCTTCGCAGGACTCCACGGACCCGGACGGCAGGGCCGTACCGGCGAGCGCCGCGCTGCAGAAGCAGTTCGCGGACGCGGCGTCCGAGTTCGACGTGCCGCAGAGCGTGCTCATGGCCGTCTCGTACCGGCAGACGCGCTGGGAGAGCCACGACGGCGAGCCGAGCACCAGCGGCGCCTACAACGTCATGGGGCTGACCAGTGTGTCGCCCGGTGACGTGGAGCAGCCGGACGACAAGGAACGTCTGGCCCACATGAACCTGAGCGGCCGGCCGGAGATCGAGAAGACCTTCGACCCGGCGAAGGTGCTGCGCACGCTGCCGAAGAAGACGGTCGACACCTCCGACCCCCGGCTGCACACGCTGGACGAGGCCGCCGACCTGATCGACACGGACACGGAGTCCGTGCGCACCGACTCCGAGGACAGCATCCGCGCGGGCGCGGCGCTCCTCGCCGCGTACCAGCGCGACGCGAAGGGCTCCCTGTCGGACGACCCGTCCCAGTGGTACCCGGCGGTCGCGCGGTTCAGCCAGTCGCCGGACAAGAAGGGCGCCGACCTCTTCGCGAAGCGCGTCTTCGAGTCGATCCGCACCGGTGAGAGCGCGCTCACCCAGGACGGCCAGCAGGTCTCGCTCCCGGCGGACCCCTCCGTCCAGCCGGTCAAGCCGGCGAACGTGCCGCTGGCCGCGAGCTTCGCGAGCACCGCCGCGACGCCCACGCCGGAGTGCCCGGCCGGTCTGAACTGCGACTTCGTGCCGGCCAAGTCGTCGAGCACCGGCAAGCGCGGATACACCCCGGCCGTGCGCCCCGCCCAGGGCGTCGACATCCGGCAGATCGTGATCCACGACACCGAGGGCGACTACGCGGGCTCGCTGTCCACGCTCACCAATCCGGAGACCGCCGCGAGCGCGCACTACCTGGTGCGCGCCTCGGACGGCCTGGTCACGCAGATGGTCCAGAACAAGGACCTGGCGTGGCACGCGGGCAACTGGACCCTGAACATGCACTCCATCGGCGTGGAGCACGAGGGCTACGCCATCAAGGAGGGCAGCTGGTACAGCGAGTCGCAGTACGAGTCGACCGCGGCCCTGGTGAAGTTCCTGGCGCAGAAGTACGGCATCCCGCTGGACCGTGAGCACATCATCGGCCACGACGAGGTGCCCGTTCAGCTGGACCGGAACATCTCGGGCACGCACTGGGACCCGGGTCCGTTCTGGGACTGGAACCACTTCATGTCCCTGATGGGCGCCCCGACCGGCGCGGAGGGCGCCGGCGGCCCCGTCAAGGCGGGTCAGGTGGTCCGGGTGGTGCCGCCGTTCACCACGGCCAACCAGCCGAAGCTGACGTACGGCAGCAAGGCGGTCGGTACGCGGCCGGCGAACTTCGGCTACCTCTACACCTCGCCGTCGACCACCGCGACCACGCTGACCGACCCGTACTTCACGTCCCTGTGGAGCGAGGGCTCCAACTGGGGCAACAAGGTCCGCGCGGGCGGCACGTACGTCGTCGCCGAGGCACGGACCAACTGGACGGCCATCTGGTTCGGCGGGAAGAAGGGCTGGTTCTACAACCCGGGCGGCCAGTACACCGCGCCGCTGGCGGCCGGCCCGCGCACGGTGAAGGCCAAGGCCGGGGTGACGGTCCGGATCTACGGCCGCTCCTACCCGGAGACGGCCGCCTACACGGCCGCCAAGCTGGAGGCCCCGACGGACAACCCGGACTACCTGACGAAGTACACCCTGCCCGCGGGCCAGGCGTACGCGCTGGGCGGTACCGAGGTGAAGGGCGACGACTGGTTCGGCTCCGTCCAGCAGAACGTGATCGGCGCCACCGGCTATCTGCCGATCCGCTACAACCACCGCATGGCGTGGGTGAAGGCGAGCGACGTCCAGGTCTCCACGAGCGTCGCGCCGGACGCCGGGACCAACCGCTACAACATCCTGGGCCGCGACGCGTCCGGCGTCCTCTGGCAGTACCAGGGCACCGGCAGCGCCACCGCGCCGTTCTTCACCCGCTTCCGGGTGGGTCCGGGCTGGCAGGTCTACAACGCGATGACCGCGATGACGGCGCTGCGCGCCGACGGCACGGGCGACATCGTGACCCGGGACAAGAGCGGCTACCTCTGGTACTACCGGGCCGGCAACAACCCGAGCAAGCCCTTCCAGACCCGGCTGAAGGTCGGCGGCGGCTGGGGCGTCTACAACGGCATCTGGGGCGCCCGTGACCTGAACGGTGACGGCAAGGCGGACCTGATCGCCCGCGACGGCTCCAACGTGCTCTGGTACTACCGGGGCACCGGCGACCCGGCGAAGCCCTTCGCCGCCAAGGCGAAGGTCGGCGGCGGCTGGGGCGTCTACAACACTCTGGTCTCCACCGGCGATCTGACCGGTGACGGCAAGGCGGACCTGGTGGCCCGGGACACGTCCGGGGTGCTGTGGCTCTACAAGGGCACCGGCAGCGCCACCGCCCCGTACGCCACGCGCACCCAGATCGGCAAGGGCTGGGGGGTCTTCAAGGACCTGCTGGGCCCGAGCGACCTGAACCGCGACGGCATCCCGGACCTGATCGCCCGGGACAAGGACGGCGTGCTCTGGTACTACCGCTCGACCGGTGACGCGGCCAAGCCGTTCGCGCCCATGGCGCGGGTCGGCGGCGGCTGGAACATCTACAACTCGCTGATCTGATCCGTCCGGACCGGCCGTGGAGGGGTCCCGTTGCGCCCGATGGGCGGAACGGGGCCCCTCCCGCGTGTTTCATGGGTTATGGTTCCGGCATGTTCGCGCATTCGACCCGTAACTGGTGGTGGACCGCTCATCCGGCGGCCCGCTGATCGCGCGTACACCACGCACAGGCCGCCCGAGGGGCGGCCTTTTCCGTGTCCACGGGGCCGTTCCTCCCAGCAGATCACCCGATCCCCGTGGAAGGAACACTCCTCATGGCACCGCACACGACGCCCCGGACGCTCATCGACCGCCTCCAGGGCGAGGACTGCCCGCCCTTCGCGCTGCTGCGCCGGCGCACCCCGGGCCACGACCACGACACCGTCGAGGTACTGATCGGCCGGGTGCACGAGGCCGAGCGGCTGGCCGACGTCCCGGTGGGCGAGCGGCCCTCGCTCGCCCTGGTGCCGTTCCGGCAGATCGCCGAGCGCGGTTTCGACGTCCGCGACGACGGCACCCCGCTCTCCGTGCTGGTCGCCGACGAGAGCCACGTCCTGCCCCTCGGGGAGGTGCTGGCCCTGCTCCCCCGCCACGAGGTGCGGGTGGAGGGTGGCGCGTTCGACGTGCCGGACGCGGAGTACGCGCAGACCGTGCGGCGGGTCATCGAGGACGAGATCGGGCGGGGCGAGGGCGCCAACTTCGTCATCCGGCGCACCTTCCGGGGCGAGATCCCCGGCTTCGACCGGGCGGACGCGCTGGCGCTGTTCCGGCGGCTGCTGGCCGGTGAGCGGGGGGCGTACTGGACGTTCGTGGTGCACACCGGGGAGAGGACGCTGGTCGGGGCGAGCCCCGAGGTGCATGTGCGGATGTCGGGCGGGACGGTCGTGATGAATCCGATCAGCGGCACCTACCGCTACCCGGCCGAGGGCCCGACCGCCGAGAACCTGCTGACCTTCCTGGGCGACCGCAAGGAGACGGAGGAGCTGTCCATGGTGGTCGACGAGGAGCTCAAGATGATGTGCACCGTCGGCGACATGGGCGGGGTGGTGATCGGCCCCCGGCTCAAGGAGATGGCCCATCTCGCGCACACGGAGTACGAGTTGCGCGGGCGCAGTTCGCTGGACATGCGCGAGGTGCTGAAGGAGACGATGTTCGCGGCGACCGTCACGGGCTCGCCGGTGCAGAACGCCTGCCGGGTCATCGAGCGGTACGAGGACGGCGGCCGGGGCTACTACGCGGGCGCCCTCGCCCTGCTGAGCCAGGGGCCCGACGGGGCGCAGACCCTGGACTCGCCGATCCTGATCCGGACGGCGGACATCTCGGCCGGGGGCGAGCTGCGGGTGCCGGTCGGGGCGACGCTGGTGCGCCACTCCGACCCGGAGAGCGAGGTCGCCGAGACCCATGCCAAGGCGGCCGGGGTGCTCACCGCGCTCGGGGTGCGGCCCGGCCGGCCGCGCGACGAGGAGGCGCGGCCGCTGCTGGCCGACGATCCCCGGGTGCGGGCCGCGCTGGACGCCCGGCGCGACGGGCTGGCCCCGTTCTGGCTGCGGATGCAGGAGCGCGCCGACACGCTGGCGGGGCACGCGCTGGTGGTCGACGGCGAGGACACCTTCACCTCGATGCTCGGGCATGTGCTGCGGGCCTCGGGGCTGGAGGTGACGGTGGTCCGCTACGACGCGCCGGGGCTGCGCGAGACGGTCCGGGCGCACGAGGGCCCCGTCGTGCTCGGCCCGGGTCCCGGCGATCCCGGTGACCGGGCGGACCCCAAGATGGTGCTGCTGCGGGAGCTGGCCGCCGAGCTGGTCCGGGAGCACCGGCACGGGCTGCTCGGGGTGTGCCTGGGCCATGAGCTGATCGCCGCCGAGCAGGGCCTGGACATCGTGCGCAAGACGGTGCCGTACCAGGGCGCGCAGACCCGGATCGACCTCTTCGGCCGCCCGGAGACCGTGGGGTTCTACAACAGCTTCACGGCGCGGTGCGACGACGCGGCCGCCGCCGAGCTGGCGGCGCACGGCGTGGAGGTCAGCCGGGACGCGGCGACCGGGGAACTGCACGCGCTGCGCGGCGGGGGCTTCGCCTCGGTGCAGTTCCACCCGGAGTCGGTGCTGACGCTGCGCGGTTCGGTGATCGTGGCCGAACTGCTGGCGGGGCTGCCGGTGCGCGGCTGAGCGGCCCGTCTCAGGGCGTGGGCGCGGCGGGGACCAGGACGTTCTCGCCGCGCCGGCCGGCCAGGTAGTCGTCGACGTTGCGGACGGTGGCGTCGATGATCTGGCCGACGGCGTCCTCGGTGTAGTACGCCTGGTGCGAGGTGACCAGGACGTTCGGGAAGGTGACGAGCCGGGCCAGGGTGTCGTCGTCGACGCCCTGGAGGGAGCGGTCGAGGAAGAAGAGCCCGGCCTCGGCCTCGTACACGTCGAGTCCGACGCCGAGGAAGCGGCCGGCCCGCAACTCCTCGACGAGGGCCTTGGTGTCGACGAGCCCGCCGCGGCTGGTGTTGATCAGGATCGCGTCGTCCTTCATCCGGGCCAGCGCCTCCCGGCCGATGATGTGGTGGGTGGAGGGCAGCAGCGGGACGTGCAGGCTGATCAGGTCGGAGTCGGCGAGCAGTTCGTCCTTGTCGACGTAGCGCATGCCGAGGTCGACGCAGGCGGGGTTCTCGGTGACGTCCCAGCCGAGCAGATCCATGCCGAAGCCGTGGGCGATCCGGGTGAAGGCCTCACCGATCTTGCCGGTGCCGATGATGCCCGCGGTGCGGCCGCGCATGTCCCGGCCGAGGAGTCCGTCGAGGCGGAAGTCGAAGTCCCGGGTGCGGGTGGTGGCCCGGACCACGCGGCGGTTGACCGCCATGGCGAGGGTCCAGGCGAACTCCGCGACGGAGTACGGGGAGTAGTACGAGACCCGGGCGACGCGCAGCGCGAGCCGTTCCGCGACGTCCAGGTCGATGTTGTTGAAGCCGGTGGAGCGCTGGGCGATCATCTGGGTGCCGCCGGCGGCGAGGGTCTGGAGGACCCGGGCGCCCAGATCGGCGTTGACGCTGGTGGAGATGATCTCGTGGCCGGCCGCGATCGGCGCCGTGTCCTGGTTCAGGAAGACGTCCAGGCAGCGCACCTCGTGCTTCCCGGCGAACGCCTTCTCGATCAACGGCTTCTCGTCGGACTGCACTCCGAAGGCCAGGATCTCCACGACGTCTCCCGTGACGGCTGCGGGCGGGGGGCCGGGCCGGACGCGCACCGAGGTGCGCGGGCGGCCCGGCGGGTCCGGTCACCGCGAATATACGGCCGGACCCCTCCGAGCGCCGCTCGGCCGAGGACGGCCCCGGCCGCCGGGGTCGTTCTCCCACCCGCCGCGACGAAAGGCCCTACACGTCGTCCAGACCGCGTTCGATCGCGTACCGCACCAGCTCCACCCGATTGTGCAGCTGGAGTTTGCCCAGGGTGTTCTGGACGTGGTTCTGCACGGTGCGGTGCGAAATGACCAGCCGTTCGGCGATCTGCTTGTACGACAGCCCCTTGGCGACCAGCCGCAGGACCTCGGTCTCCCGGTCGGTGAGCCGGGGGGCCTTGGGCTCGTCCGGGGCGGCCGGCGCGGGTTCGGAGGCCAGCCGGCGGTACTCGCCGAGGACGAGACCGGCGAGGCCGGGGGTGAAGACCGGATCGCCGGCGGCCGTGGAGCGGACCGCCTCGGTCAGCTCCTGGGTGCTGGCCGACTTCAGCAGATAGCCGGTGGCGCCGGACTTCACCGCCTCCAGGACATCGGCGTGCTCACCGCTGGCGGACAGGACCAGGACCCGCAGCCCCGGCTGCGAGCCGACCAGTTCCTTGCAGACCTGGACGCCCGGCATCCCGGGCAGATTGAGGTCCAGGACCAGGACGTCGGGCGTGACGGCCCCGGCCCTGCGGACGGCCTGCTGGCCGTCGCCGGCCGTCGCGACCACGTCGAAGCCCGACTCCGTCAGATCGCGGGCCACGGCGTCCCGCCACATCGGATGGTCGTCGACCACCATCACCCTGATCGGCGGCCGCGCCCGGCCGCCCTCGTCGTGTACCGCGTTCATCGGGTCTTCTCCGCCTTCCCCCGTGCCGTTCTCGGAACCTTCAGTTCGACCTCGGTGCCCTGGCCGGGCACCGAGATCAGTTCTGCCGTGCCGCCCAGATCGCGCAGCCGCCCCCGGATCGACAGGGCGACGCCGAGCCGGCCCTCGCCCTCGGCCTGGGCGAGCCGCCCCTCCGGGATGCCGGGCCCGTCGTCGCGGACCGTGACGATCACCTCGTCCGGCCAGTCCTCGACCAGGATCCACGCACGGGCGTCCTCCCCCGCGTGCACCCGCACATTGTCCAGGGCCGCGCCCACCGCCGCCGCCAGCTCGGCCGCGGCCGACGAGGGCAGCGGCACCGGGGCGCCCGGCTCGGAGAACGTCACCCGGGATCCGGCGTGCGGGGCGAGCAGCGTCCGCAGATCGGTCACCCCGGACCCGCCGGGCCCGTCCTCGTCCTCGTCGTCCGTCTCGACGGTCCGGACGACGGCACCCTCGGCCGCGTCCTCGGAGAGCCGGGTGGGGGGCACCAGACCGCTGGAGACCAGGGAGCGCAGGGCGATCTCCTGCTCCCCGGCCATCCGCCCCAGCTCGGCCGCCTCGCCGCCGATGGCCGCGCCGCGCCGCTGCACCATGGCCAGGACCTGGAGCACGCTGTCGTGGATGTCCCGGGCCAGGCGTTCGCGTTCGCGGGTGGCGGCCTCGATCTCCAGGGCCCGGGCGAGGGTGCGCTCACTGGCGCGGGCCACCTCGACGACGTACCCGATGGCGATGGAGGCGACCCAGACCAGCAGGACGTTGTGGAGGGTGTCGCGGCTGGGCTCGGCGCGTTCGATCAGATTGGCGACGGCCACGAGGCTGGAGGCGAAGGCCGCCCACCGCCAGCCGCCCTTGATCGCGAAGGCCAGGACCGAGCCCGCGGTCCAGATGGACGGCAGGGTCGTGCCGTCCACGTGCTGGGCCTCGAAGTCGGCGAGCGGGGTGATCAGGATGCCCACGAGCGCCACCGTGAGGTCGGCGCCCAGGAAGCGTCCGGTGCAGGCCGCCGCGCTCGCCACCCTCGGCAGGGTGGCGAGCGTCCAGACGGCCATCGCCACCAGGAAGGCGACGGCGACCCAGGGCCGGTCGTACTCGTCGCGTCCCAGGACGGCGAGCAGCACCGCGTAGAGCATCGTCAGGACGCGGTACGCCGTCAGGGCGCGCCACAGCGGCTGCTCGACCGACATCCGCACCACGCGTACGCGTCTGACCATGCTGGTGTTTCCCCCCACCCCCGGCGGGCCCGCGCGCCCTCAGGCGTCGTCGCGGTCCGTCTCCGTGCCCCCCGGAAGCGAGGGCCCCTTCTTCGCGGCCTCGGCCCGCCGCTTCGCCTCGTCCGCGATCATCCGCTTGGCGGCGGTCGCGTAGATGTCGACGTACTCCTGGCCCGAGAGCTTCATGATCTCGTACATCACCTCGTCGGTGAGCGAGCGCAGGATGAAGCGGTCGCCCTCCATGCCGTGGTAGCGGCTGAAGTCGAGGGGCGCGCCGATCCTGATCCCCGGGCGCATCAGCCGGGGCACGACCTGGCCGGGCGGCTGGATCTTCTCGGTGTCGATCATCGCGACGGGGATGACGGGCGCCCCGGTCGCGAGGGCCACCCGGGCCAGTCCGCCGGGCTTGCCCCGGTAGAGCCGCCCGTCGGGCGAGCGGGTCCCCTCGGGGTAGATGCCGAAGAGACCGCCGCTCTCGATGACCTCGATCCCGGCCCTGATCGCCGCCTCCCCGGCCCCGCGTGCCCCGGAGCGGTCCACCGGGAGCTGTCCGACGCCCTTGAAGAAGGCCGCGGTCAGCCGGCCCTTCACCCCGGGCGAGGTGAAGTACTCGGCCTTGGCGATGAAGGTGACCTTCCGGTCCAGCACGGCCGGCAGGAAGAACGAGTCGGAGAACGACAGATGGTTGGAGGCGAGGATCGCGGGCCCCTGCGCGGGAATGTTCTCCAGGCCCTCCACCCACGGCCTGAAGGCGAGCTTCAGGGACCCGCCGATGGAGAACTTCATAGCGCCGTAGATCAACTCGGGTGCCTCCTGTGTGCCGTCCGACAGACCCTAACCCGTGCCGCCGCCACGGCCTCCGCGCGGCGCCCCGCACCCCCGCCCGGTGACGGCCCTGGTCGGTGTCGGCCCGGTCGCGTACGGTGAAGTAATCCTTCCGCACTCCCCCCTTCCGCTCCCCTCCGAGCCTCACGAACAGGAGACCCCGGTGCCGGTCCTCCCTGGAGCCGAGCCGTTCCGCCACGAGGGCGGAGAGGTCGGCGTCCTTCTCTGCCACGGCTTCACCGGTTCCCCGCAGTCGCTGCGCCCCTGGGCCGACCATCTGGCCGCGCGCGGGTTCACGGTCGCGCTGCCGCTGCTGCCGGGGCACGGCACGCGCTGGGAGGACATGCAGGTCACCGGCTGGCAGGACTGGTACGCGGAGGTGGACCGGGAGCTGCGGGCGCTGCTGGACCGGTGCGCGCAGGTCTTCGTCTTCGGTCTGTCCATGGGCGGCGCGCTCGCCCTGCGCCTGGCCGCGCGGTACGGGGACGCGGTGCGGGGCCTGGTGCTGGTCAACCCGGCCAACAAGGTGCACGGCCTCTCGGCGTACGCGCTGCCGGTCGCCCGCCATCTGGTGCGCACGACGAAGGGGCTGGCGAGCGACATCGCGAAGGAGGGCGTTCAGGAGACGGGCTACGACCGGGTGCCACTGCACGCCGCGCATTCGGTGCGGGCCTTCTTCCGCCTGGTCGACACGGAACTGCCCCAGGTCACCCAGCCCGTCCTGCTGCTGCACAGCCGCCAGGACCATGTGGTGCCGCCCGCCGACACGGTCCGCATCCTGAGCAGGATCTCCTCCACGGACGTCGAGGAGATCCTGCTGGAACAGAGCTACCACGTCGCGACGTTGGACCATGATGCGGAGCGGATCTTCGACGAGAGCGTCTCGTTCATCGGCCGCCTCGCGCCGAGCCTCGGGAAGAAGGGGAGCACGTCCGGTGGCTGAGCACGACGCGGAGCGCGCAGGGAGCGAGGAGGAGCGCGAGCCGCTCCACGCCGCAGGAGCGGCCGCGCCCGACGAGGAGGGCGGCGCGCCGGCGGTCCCGGCCCCCGACCCTGCCCCGTCCCCCGACCCGGCCCCGGCCGACGGGCCCGAGCGCCCGCTCGACGAGGAGGCCGCCTGGAAGGCGATCGTCGCGGGGTACGGGGAGGAGCCGCCGGACCCGCCGGGCGCCCGGCCCTTCCGCTCGGTGGAGGATCTCGCCCTCCCGGAGGACCCCGTCGACCCGGCCCCGGACAAGGGCCTCGGCAAGAGCGTGCCCCGGCCCCCGGAGAAGCCGCTGGGCAGCTCCGTGGTCTTCGCCCCCGGCGTCGGCCCGCGCGACTACGAACCGGCCGAGCCCGGGGAGAACGACCTCGACGGCGAGGACGAGGGGCACTTCGTGCCGCCGGAGCCCCCGCCGCTGCCGGAGGCCGACGTCACCGCGAAGTTCGCCTGGCTCGCGGTGGTCGGCGGTCCGGTCCTGCTGCTGCTCGCGGTGCTCCTGCGCTGGGAGATGACCTGGTGGCTGACGACCGTGGGCGTCGGCGGCTTCCTGGGCGGATTCGTCACGCTGGTCGCGCGGATGGACCCGGACGACGAGGACGGGGACGACCCGGGCCGCGGCGCGGTGGTCTGAGACCGGCACGGCGCCGGCCGGTCCGCGCGATGCGTCGCGCCGGCCGGTCCGCGTAGCGCACGGCGTCGGCCGGCCGATGTGCCGCACGCGCCGGCCGGTTCAGCCGCCGGCCGGCACCCTCAGCGCCGCCAGCACCGGCAGATGGTCGGTCGCGGCCAGCAGATCGGCGCGCCGGATCCCCGGCAGGCCCTCGGGGACCCCGCAGCCCAGCACCTCGATGCCCCGGGTCGCGAAGACCGCGTCCAGCCGCCGCAGCGGGTCGTGCTGCGGGAAGGTGTACTCCCCGCCCCGGGGAGACGCCTCCCAGCAGTCCTGGAGCCGCCCGGAGAGCAGCCGGAAGGCCCGCCCGCTCGGCACGTCGTTGAGGTCCCCCGCGACCACCACGTGGTCCACGCCCATCGCGTCCACCGTCTCCAGCAGCCGCCGCGCCTGGGCCAGTCGCTCCTGGCGCTGAAGGCTCAGATGGCAGCTCACCACCCCGATCCGGGCCCCGGCGATCCGGACCACGGCGGTGGCCAGCCCCCGGCGGTGCAGCCCCGGGGTGAGCGGCAGCAGGATGTCCTCGGTGCGCTCCACCGTCGCCCGCAGCGAGCACAGCAGCAGCGGACCGGCCGCCGTGGCGCCGCCGCCCAGGACCACCAGATCCGTACGGGCGGCCAGCCAGGCGGCCCGCTTGCGCCACCGGAAGAAGCGCGGCGCCTCCTGGATCAGCACCAGGTCCGGCGCGCAGGCGCGGACGACGCGGGCCAGCGCCTCGCAGTCGTCGCGCATCGAGCGGATGTTGTAGCCGAGCACCCGGACGACGGCCGAACCGTCCTGTTCGGTACGGGACTCGGGCAGCGACGTCATCGTGGCCATGCGCCTCACGATACGACCGGACGCCCGTCACCCCCCAGAGGGCGCGACGGGCGTCCGGTCGATTCGTCCGTGACGGTGGATCAGCCCTGGCGGGCCAGGTCCGCCGCGCCCACCAGACCGGCCTTGCCGCCGAGTTGGGCCGCGAGCACCTGGGCGTGGGGGCGCCATTCGCCGCCGATCAGCCAGCGGCGGAAGGACTTGCGGATCGGGTCGAGGACCAGTTCCCCCTCGTCCGAGACGCCGCCGCCGACGATGAACGCGGAGGGGTCGAAGAGCGAGGCGAGGTCGGCCAGTCCGGCGCCCGCCCAGCGGGCCAGTTCGCGGAAGGAGTCGACGGCCACCGGGCAGCCCTGCCGGGCGGCCTCGCTGATGTGCTTGCCCTCGATGCCCTCGACCGTGCCGTCACCGAGCGCCAGGAGGATCGTGGCGTTCTCGGGGGTGGCGTTGGCGCGCTGCTTCGCGTAGCGCACGAGGGCGCGGCCGGAGGCGTACTGCTCCCAGCAGCCCTGGCTGCCGCAGCCGCAGAGCAGGCCGTCCGGGACGACCCGGATGTGGCCGAACTCGGCGGCCACGCCGAAGCGTCCGCGTCGCAGCTTGTTGCCGATGATGATGCCGCCGCCGAGGCCGGTGCCGAGCGTGATGCAGATGACGTCGTCGTGGCCCTGGCCCGCGCCGAAGCGGTATTCGCCCCAGGCGGCCGCGTTGGCGTCGTTCTCGACGACGACGGGGAGGCCGACGCGCTGCTCGACCTTGTCCTTCAGCGGTTCGTGCCGCCAGTTGATGTTCGGTGCGAACAGCACCGTGGCCCGCTTGTCGTCGACGTAGCCGGCGGCGCCGATGCCGACCGCCTCGACGGGATGTCCCTCGCTCGCGCCGGACACCGCCGCCGCGATCGCGTCCACGATGCCTTCGGCGGTCGGCGGGGTCGGCACCTTGAAGGTCGAGAGGATCTGGCCCTCCTCGTCGACCACTCCAGCCGCGATCTTCGTGCCGCCGATATCGACGCCGATGGTGAGTCCCATGAATCCCTCAGTTCCGGTCGAGCCCCGCTGAGGCAACCGTACCCGAGGCCGGGGCCCCACCCGACGCTGCGGTCAGTCCAGGTCGATGTGTTCGCCGCCGCCGGGGCCTTCGTCCCGGGGGCCGGAGGCGCCGTCCGCCTTCGATTCGGTGCCCGCGGGGTCCCCGGCACCCTGGGTCCAGCGGCGTTCCTGCCCCTCGACCGCCGAGCGGTAGGCGGCGAGCAGTTCGCTGCCGGCTGCGGCGATGTGGTCGAAAACGTCTGGATTGCGTTCGATGACGGGCTCGACGGCGGCCTTCGCCTGGCGGATGGCCTGCTGGACGGCGCCCTGCGCGGCGGCGCCGAGCAGCGGCGCCTGGAAGGATCCGAGCTTGTCGGCCACGGCGTCGACCAGCTTGCGCAGCTCCTCGGCGGCGGAGCCGGGGGGCGCGCCGCGCTCGGCGCGGCGGCGGGCCTTCTCGGCGGCGAGGTCCTCGGCGCAGGCCTGGGCCCAGGCGTCGTCGTCGACGGGACGATCGGTGGCATCGCTCATGGCGGACTCCTGCGACGTGGCGGGCCTGCGGCCCCGCGCACCGGAGGGATACCGGACGCGTACCACCGACGTTACCCGAACGGTGGTACGGCGTTCAGCCCGTCCTGGGCCACAGCTCCGGGTCGGGGACGAACCGGACGCGCAGCACCCCGTCGGTGAGGGCGGCGCCGGAGACGGTGCAGCGGCGCAACGCGGACTCCAGGGGGACGATGCGGTGGAACGCGCCGACGGTCAGCAGCAGTTCGCCGCCCCTGCGGACCAGGTGGAGGTCCGTCTTGACGGCGCCGGGCAGCGGCAGGCACCAGACGAGTATCCCGTCGCCCCCGTCCGCGCCCTCGCCTCCCGCGGCCTCCTCGATCCACCAGGGGTCCTCGGCGCGCCCCTCCTCGCGGCGGTCCGGCGCCGGGGCGCCGAGCGCGGCCAGGTCCTCCGGTCCCCGGGGGTCGCGCCCCAGGTGCGGCAGGCGTACGACGCCGGCTCCGGCGGGCGGCTCCGCGTCCCAGCGGTCGAGGGTCTTGTCCTGCTGGGCGGCGAGCGCGGCGAACCACGGGTCGGCCGAGTGCCGGGGCAGCACCCGGCTGGCGAGCAGAGCGTCGACGCGCAGCCCGTGCAGGGCCAGGCCGGTGCGGGCGGCGCGCAGGGCGTCCTCGGCGGCGGGGCCCGGTTCGGCGACGAGCCGCAGGGTGGTGGCGCGGTCCTCGATCAGCGCCTGGACCTGGGCCAGTTCGGTGTCGCGGCGGGCGGCGGCCTCGTACAGCCACTGGGCGGGGGCCGGGACCCCGGCCAGTTGGGCGAGCATCGGGCGCAGGGCGCGGGCGGCCTGGCGCTCCTGCGGCAGCAGCCGGCGCAGATAGCGGCGGAGCCGTTCGGGCAGGGCGAGCAGGGCGAGGGCGTCGCGCAGCGGCGGCAGGTCCACGACGAGGAGGTCGTAGCCGGGCCGCGACCAGTCGCCCCGGGCCGCGCGGCGCAGGGTGTGGAGCAGGGCCAGTTCGGTACTGCCGGGCAGTTCGGTGAGTTCCTCGCCGTCCAGCGGGTTGCCGCCGAGGAGTCCGAGCAGGCCGGACAGCTTCTCCTGGAGGGCGAGGAGTTCGGCGCGGAAATGGGCGCCGGAGTCGACCGTGACGCAGTCCAGCGTGTCGGTGACGGGGGCGGGCGCGGCCTGGGCGGGGAGTCCGGGGACGGGACCGGCCGTGATCAGCAGGGTGCGGTCGCCCCGTCGGGATCCGGCCAGGGCGGTCGCCGCCGCGGCGGTGGTACGGCCGGCGCCGCCGGGGCCGGTGACCAGGACCGTACGCACGCGGTCAGCCCTTCGGGACGGACTCGACGCGCTTCTTGAGACCGGCCAGGGCGCGGTCGATGATGACCTTCTCGGCCTTGCGCTTGATCATGCCGAGCATGGGGATCTTGACGTCGACGGTCAGCCGGTAGGTGACCTCGGTGCGGTCGCCGTCGCCGAGCGGCGCCAGCGCGTACGAACCGTCCAGGGCGCGCAGCATCTGGGACTTGACCAGGGTCCAGCCGACCTCGTAGTCACCGATCCAGGTGTACGCGAGGGTGTGGTCGTCCTTGATCGCCCCGGCGTCCAGGACCAGCCGGACCTTCTCGGCGCGGCCCTGCTCGTCGGTGGCCAGGACCTCGGCCTCCTTGACCTCGCCGGTCCATTCCGGATAGCGGTCGAAGTCGGCGATCACGCCCATGACGTCGGCCGGTGCCGCCTCGATCGTGATCGTCGAGCTGGTGTGTTCAGCCATCGCTGTGGCCCTCCAGTGCGGTGTACCGGTCCGTCGGCAGAGGCCTGCCGCCAGAAGGCTATCGCGTGCGTGCGGCGCCCCGGGCCCGGGGCGCGGTCACCACTCCAGCGCCCATGGACGGCCGGTGGAGGCGAAGTGGCCGACGTTCACGCACTCGGTGGCGCCGATCCGCATCCGGCGGACCAACGGCTGGTGGACATGGCCGAAAAGCGCGTACCGGGGACGGGTGCGGCGCACGGCGTCGAGGAGGGCCCGGCTGCCGCGCTCGAAGCGGCGCGCGACGGTGTCGTAGGTCAGCTCGGGGACGTCGGGCGGGATGTGGGTGCAGAGCACGTCGACGGCGCCGACCGCCTCGATCTTGGCGGCGTACTCCTCGTCGTCGATCTCGTACGGGGTGCGCATGGGGGTGCGCAGGCCGCCGCCGACGAAGCCGAAGACGAGTCCGCCGATCTCGGCGCGCTGGCCGTCCAGGACGGTGGTGCCGGGGCCCGCGTACTCCGGCCAGAGGGCGGGGATGTCGACGTTTCCGTAGGTGGCGTACGTCGGTGAGGGCATCGCGGCGAACATCTCGGCGTACTGCTTGCGCACGGCGGAGGCGATGGCGGCGTCGCGGTCCCGGCCCGCCCAGAGCGCCCGGCCGAGGTCCCGGGCCTCCTCGAAGCGGCGCGCGGTGCGCAGGGCGACGATCCGGTCGGCGTTCTCCACGCCGAAGAGGTCGGGGAAGATGCCGCGCGAGTGGTCCGCGTAGTCGAGGAAGAGCACCAGGTCACCGAGGCAGACCAGGGCGTCGGCGCCGTCGCCGGCGCGGGCCAGCGCCTCGGTGTTGCCGTGCACGTCGCTGACCACGTGGACGCGGGTGCGCCCCTTCCGGACCGCTGCCCCGCCGTTCGCTCCCGCTCGCATGACGGCCACCCTAGGACTTCGGCCCGCGTCTGGACAGAGGCGGTCCTACCTGCGGTTACCTCCGCCCGGCGGTCCCGGTGCACTACTGTGCCGGAGAGGACCACCAATCCGTGTGACGCATAAGACATCTGGCCCGAACCCCCTATCCGGAACCGAGTACTGGTGGGTAACGTCCGGGCAGTCCAGTCGTGCTCACCCCACTGAGCACCCGCCATCTTGGACCGCGCCGGTGCATCACACAGAGCCGTGGCACCGGAGCCCGATGAGGAGCAGCAGTCTTGCGCGAGTTCAGCCTTCCGGCCCTGTACGAGGTCCCCTCGGACGGCAACCTGACGGATCTCATCCGCCGCAATGCCGCTCAGCATCCCGATGTCGCGGTGATGAGCCGCAAGGTGGACGGCGTCTGGACGGACGTCACCGCCACCGCCTTCCTGGCCGAGGTCAGAGCCGCCGCGAAGGGTCTGATCGCCGCGGGCGTGGAGCCCGGCGACCGGGTCGCGCTGATGTCGCGCACCCGCTACGAGTGGGTGCGACTGGACTTCGCGATCTGGAGCGCGGGTGCCGTCACCGTCCCGGTGTACGAGACCAGCTCCGCCGAGCAGGTGCAGTGGATCCTCGGCGACTCGGGCGCGGTCGCGGTGCTGGTGGAGAGCGACGCGCACGCCGGGACCGTGGCCTCCGTGCGCGACCGGCTGCCGGAGCTGCGCCATGTGTGGCAGATCGACCGGGGCGCGCTCGACACGCTGACCACCGAGGGCGCCGGCGTCTCCGAGGAGACCGTGGACCTGCGCGCCGCGAGCGCCAAGGCCGACGATCCGGCCACCATCGTCTACACCTCGGGCACCACGGGCCGCCCCAAGGGCTGTGTGCTCACCCACCGCAGCTTCTTCGCGGAGTGCGGCAACGTGGTCGAGCGGCTGAAGCCCCTGTTCCGCACCGGTGAGTGCTCGGTCCTGCTCTTCCTGCCCACCGCGCACGTCTTCGGCCGGCTGGTCGAGGTCGCCTCGGTGATGGCGCCGATCAAGCTCGGCTGCGTACCGGACATCAAGAACCTCACCGACGAACTCGCCTCGTTCCGGCCCACGCTGATCCTCGGCGTGCCCCGGGTCTTCGAGAAGGTCTACAACTCCGCGCGGGCCAAGGCGCAGGCCGACGGCAAGGGCAAGATCTTCGACCGGGCCGCGAACACGGCGATCGCCTACAGCCGGGCGCTCTCCACCCCGCAGGGCCCGTCGCTGGGCCTGCGGCTGCGCCACAAGCTCTTCGACCGGCTCGTCTACGCCAAGCTGCGCGCGGTGCTCGGCGGCCGGGGCGAGTACGCGATCTCCGGCGGCGCCCCGCTCGGCGAGCGGCTCGGCCACTTCTACCGGGGCATCGGCTTCACCGTCCTGGAGGGCTACGGACTGACCGAGACCTGCGCGGCCACCGCCTTCAACCCCTGGGACCGGCAGAAGATCGGCACGGTCGGCCAGCCGCTGCCCGGCTCCGTGGTGCGCATCGCGGACGACGGGGAGGTGCTGCTCCACGGCGAGCACCTGTTCTCCGGCTACTGGAACAACGAGGCGGCCACGGCCGAGGCGCTGGCCGACGGCTGGTTCCACACCGGGGACATCGGCACCCTCGACGAGGACGGCTACCTCGCGATCACCGGCCGCAAGAAGGAGATCATCGTGACGGCCGGCGGCAAGAACGTCGCCCCGGCCGTCATCGAGGACCGCATCCGGGGCCACGCCCTGGTGGCGGAGTGCATGGTGGTCGGCGACGGCCGCCCGTTCGTGGGCGCCCTGGTGACCCTGGACGAGGAGTTCCTGGGCCGCTGGGCCGAGGAGCACGGCAAGCCCGCCGGTTCGACCGCGCTCTCGCTGCGCGAGGACCCGGAGCTGCTGGCCGAGGTGCAGCGCGCGATCGACGACGGCAACGCGGCGGTGTCCAAGGCCGAGTCCGTCCGCAAGTTCCGCATCCTGGGCGCCCAGTTCACCGAGGAGGCGGGTCACATCACCCCGTCGCTGAAGCTGAAGCGCAACGTCGTGGCGAAGGACTTCGCGGACGAGGTGGAGTCGATCTACCGCTCGTGACCGCGTGAGCCCACGGGAGAGGGGCCCGCACCACACCGGTGCGGGCCCCTCTCCCGTGGGCTCAGAGCAGGTCCCGCAGCCGTTCCGCCAGCAGGTCCCAGCGCCAGGTCTCCTCGACCCAGGCCCGGCCCCGCTCCCCCATCCGCCGGGCCAGCTCGGGGTCGTCCAGCAGCGCGAGGATCCGCTCCGCCGCCTCCTCGGCCGAGCCGCCGCGCACCACCCAGCCGGTCTCGCCGTCCAGCACCGCGTCCGGCGCGCCGCCCGAGTCGCCCGCCACCACCGGCAGCCCGGTCGCGGACGCCTCCAGGTAGACGATGCCCAGGCCCTCCACGTCCAGGCCGCCGCGCCGGGTCCGGCACGGCATCGCGAAGACGTCGCCGGCCCCGTAGTGCGCGGGCAGCTCCTCCCACGGCACCGCCCCGGTGAAGCGCACCGCCTCCGCCACCCCGGTCTCCCGGGCCAGCTTCCGCAGCTCCGCCTCGTAGGGCCCGCCCCCGACGACCAGCAGCACGGTGTCGGGGCGCCGGGCCAGGATCGCGGGCATGGCCAGGATCAGGGTGTCCTGGCCCTTGCGCGGCACCAGCCGGGAGACGCAGACGACGACCGGCCGGTCGGTGAGCCCGAGCCGGGCCCGCACCCGGTCCCCGCCCGAGTCCGGGTGGAAGGTCTTCTCGTCGACGCCGGGCGGCAGCTGGACCATCCGGGCGGCGGCGGCCGGGGTGAGCGCGGAGGCGATCCGGGAGCGGGTGTACTCGCCGAGGTAGGTGAGCGTGTCCGTGGACTCCCCGATCCGCCGCAGCAACTGCCGGGCGGCGGGCAGCTGCGCCCAGCCGGCCTCGTGGCCGTGCGTGGTGGCGACCAGCCGGCGGGCGCCCGCGCGCCGCAGCGCCGGGGCCATCAGGCCGAGCGGGGCGGCGGCGCCGAACCAGACGGAGGTGCAGCCGTGCTCCCGCAGCAGCGCCGTGGCCCGCCGGGTCGCCCCGGGGGTCGGCAGCAGCATCGTCGTCCGGTCGCGGACCACCGTGAAGGGCTGCTCCGCGTCGAAGGCGGCGGTGGCCGCCGCCCCCTCGGCGTCGTGCTTCCAGGTCGAGGCGTAGACGACGACCCGCTCCGGGTCGAGCCGGAGCGCCATGTTGTGCAGGAACGCCTGGATGCCGCCGGGGCGCGGCGGGAAGTCATTGGTCACGATCAAGGTCTTGTCCATCGCCGCCGACAGTACCGGGCGGCCCCGCCTGGTGGGTTTCGCACGGAGCGACCGGGCATCATGGCTCCTCGTACACGCGGACAACGGGTGAGGGCGGGTCATGAGGGGTACGAGCGGCACGCGGGCGGCGGCCTTCGCGGTATGGGCGCTGACCAGGTCCCTGCTGCTGCTCTGCGTCGCCAAGGTGATCACGCTGCCGGGGCCGGACGTGACGAGCGACGTGTCGGTGATCTACCACGGCTGGGCCGATGTGCTGAGGTCGGGCACCTATCCGGAGTCGGACGTCACCTGGCAGTACCCGCCCGCGGCGGCGCTGGCGATCCTCTCCCCCGGGCTGCTGCCCTTCCTGGACTACGCCTCGGCCTTCTTCCTGCTGGCCTTCCTCTGCGACGGACTGGTGCTGGCCCTGCTGCTGCGCGCGAGCGACGGGCCGGGGCGGCGCACGGCCGGGGTCTGGGTGTGGGTGGCGGGCGTGCCGCTGCTGGGCACGACGGCGTACGCCCGTTACGACGTGATGGTGACGGCCGTCGCGGTGGCGGCGCTGCTGGCGGGACTGCGGCACCCCCGGGTGCTGGGGGCGCTGGCCGCGTTCGGGGCGCTGCTGAAGGTGTGGCCGGTGCTGGTGCTGGCCGGTACGGCGCGCGGGCGGGCGACCCGGCTGGCGTGGGCGACGGCGGCCGGGGTGGCGGCCGGTCTGCTGGTGGTGTGCGCGGCGGCGGCGCCGGGCGCGATGGCCTTCCTGGGCTTCCAGCGCGACCGGGGCACCGAGGTGGAGTCGCTGGGGGCGCTGGTCTTCCATGTGGCGCGGCAGTTCGGCTGGCAGGGGCGGGTGGAGCTGCACTACGGCTCGCTGGAGTTCCTGGGCCCGCACGTGCCGCTGGTGAGCACGCTGGCGCTGGGGCTGAGCGCGGTGGCGTTCGGCTGGCTGCTGGTGTGGCGGCTGCGGGCGCGGACCTTCGGGGTGAGCACGCCGGCGGACGCGGCGTTCACGGCGGTGCTGCTGTTCACCACCACGAGCCGGGTGATCAGCCCCCAGTACATGCTGTGGCTGGTGGGGCTCGCCGCGGTCTGCCTGGTGCTGCGGGAGAGCCGGATGGCGTGGCCGGCCGGGCTGGTCCTGGTGGCGACGGGCGTCACCCAGCTGGAGTTCCCGCTGGGCTTCGTCCATGTGGTGACCAGTGACGCCACCGGGGTGACGCTGATGTTCCTGCGCAACGGGCTGCTGGTCGCGGCGTGCCTGACGGCGGGCGCGACGCTGTGGCGGGACACCGTGCGGCCGGGGCCGCGGAGCCGGGCGGCGGACCCGGAGCCCGGCGCGCCCGCGCTCAGCCGAGCCGGCTCTCCAGATACTCCCGCCAGCGCACGGTGAAGTCCTGCGGGGTGGTCCCCAGCACCTCCTGGAGGGCCTGCTCCACCGCCCCGTCCCGTCCGGAGTGCCCCCCGACGGCCCGGTAGAACGCGAACAGCTTCGCCTCGCCCCACTCGTCGGCGATCAGCGCGCAGGCCAGCCAGGCCCCCTCGTACGCCCGTGCCAGCCGGTCGGCGTCCCCGGCGAAGCCGAAGTCCTCGTCGCTGGGGAGCGCGGCGGGCACCTCGCCCGCCCGCACGGCGTCGGCCAGTTCGGGCGCGACCTCGGCGGCCGTGCGCTCCTCGTCGCGGTAGGCGGCCCAGTCCGCGAAGCCCTCGGAGAGCCAGGAGGGGGTGGCCGAGGAGGTCCGGGCGCGGGTGGCGACATGGGTGGTCTCGTGGGTGAGAACGACGTGCCGCCCGAAGGAGCCGAGCATCGCGTACGCCTCCGGGTTGACGACGACCCGGTCGGCGGGCCCCCTCCCCGAACCGCCGGTCTCCCCGGTGGTGACGGCCGCTATGCCCCGGTAGTTCGCGGCGGGCGAGCCGAGCAGTTCCGCCATGCCGGTCACCGAGCCGGGGACCAGCACGACCACGCGTCCGGCCCAGCGCTCCGGCCAGGCCGCCGAGACGGCCGGAACGGCGGCGTCCGCGGTGGCCGCGATCGCGTCCAGCTCCGCGCGGGAGCGGCCGACGCCCAGCACCAGGCTGTGGGCGCCGCGCACCACCTCGACATCGCCCTGCTCCCACAGCTGGCGCCCGCCGTCGGCCGCCGCCCGGTCGGCCGTGAGGTACCACCGGCCGTCCTCCGCGTCCCGTTCCAGCTCGATGACGCGGTCCGCGGAGACGGGCGCGGCGTCGTAGTCCGCGATCCGGTAGCCGAGCCGGACCTCGGCGGTGACCCGGTCGCCGCCGTGCGGGTCCAGACCGGTCACCCGGTAGGTCCAGGAGCCGATCGGCACGTCCGCGAGGTGGGCGATCTCCCGGCGCTGGGCGGTGCGCAGGGCGGTGGCGTCCGGGGCGACGACCGCGAGATAGCCCTGCGGGTCGTGGCGCAGGACGGCGTCGGCCCGCCGGTCCAGGGTGGCGCGGACGCCGCGGGCGGTGGTGTCGGGGGCCCGGTCCGCCGGGGCCCCGCAGCCGGCCGCGCACAGCAGGACGGCGAGCGCGGCACCCGCCGCCCGCCGCCGTCCCTCGCGCGTGCGCACCTCGGTACGCCCCTGATCGGCCACATGACCGAGGGTACGGTCAGACCCGGGTGACCGAGGAGACGGGCATCATGCCGACCGGGTCGTAGCGGACGGCCGCGCCGGGGTAGGGGGCGTGGATGACCCGGCCGCCGCCGACGTACATGCCGACGTGGCTGGCGTCCGCCCGGTAGACGACGAGGTCCCCGGGGCGGGCCTCGGAGAGCGGCACCTGGCGGCCCGCGTACCGCTGGGCCTGCGAGGTGCGCGGCAGGCTGACCCCGGCCTGGGCGTACGCCCACTGCATCAGCCCGGAGCAGTCGAATCCGGAGGGCCCGTTGGCGCCCCAGACGTACGGCCGGCCGAGCGCGCCGGTGGCGGCCGCGACGGCGGCGGCGGCGCGCGAGGAGCCCGCCGGGAGTCCGGTGAGCGGCCAGGAGGCGTCGGAGCGGGCGCCGCGCGAGGCGCGGCCGTACGTGTCGCGGTCGCGCGCGGGCAGCGTCTTCAGGAGCCGGCGGGCCTCGCGGAGCTTGCGTTCGACGGTGCGCTTGTGGCTGCTGACCGCCGCCCGGCCGCGTTCCAGTTCGGCCAGGGCCCCGGCGGCCTCGGCCCGGGTCTGGGCGAGGGCGCGCTGTGCCTTGCGGAGCCGGTCCAGGGTGAGGGCCCGGCCGTCCCGCACCCGGCCGAGCGTGGCGGCCCGGTCGAGGTAGGTGTCCGGGTCGGAGGAGAGCATCAGGGCGAGGGAGGGGTCGATGCCGCCGGAGCGGTACTCCTCGCGGGCGGCCGAGCCCAGCTCCTCGCGGAGCCGGTTGACGCGTTCCTGGACCCGGGCGGCCCGGTCCTGGGCCCGGCCGATCCGGTCGCGCAGCCGGGTGATGTCCTCCCCGGCCCGGTTGTACCGCTCGGTGGCGCGTTCGGCCTCGGCGAAGAGGCGGTCGACCCTGGCCCCCGCGGTCCGCGGTGTGTCCTGCGGCTCGGCGTGCGCCCCGCCGGCGCCGAGCGCCGCGGCGGCGGTCGCCGCAGCCGCCGAGATGACGGTCACCCGGACGCTCCGGCTCGTGCCGGGCTGTGTGGAACGGCGATGGGACACCACAGGACGCCGTACTCCCTTCCGCTGTGCGCAGGCGCGCGCGGCTCCCGCCGCCCGGGGCGGGCGGACCGGAGCGGAGCTGCGCGGCAGCCAGACAGTAGTCGCGTGATCACACAGCGGACAAAGACCACGCCGGGCCCGGCGGCCGTACACACAGTGACGCCCCGCCGGTGACCTGTGGTCTCCGGCGGGGCGGCGGTCAGTTCGGGGCGCGTGAATTTCGCCCGTTCGGGCGTGATCAGATGCGCACGGCGGTCTGGTAGCTGCCGACGGTGTTCATCGATTCGTAGCGCACGTAGGTGCCCGGCTTCGGGGCGTGCAGCACGGTGTTGTTGCCGGCGTACAGGCCGACGTGCGAGGTGCCGCTGAAGAAGACCAGGTCGCCGGGCTTGAGCTGGCTGCGGGGGATCTGGGTGCCCTGGGTGATCTGGCTGTACGTGGTGCGGGTGATGTTGGCACCGGCCTGGGCGTAGGCCCACTGGGTCAGGCCCGAGCAGTCGAAGGAGCCGGGGCCGGTGGCGCCGTAGACGTACGGCGCGCCGACCCGGGTGCTGGCGGCCTGGAGGGCGGCGGCGCCGAGGGCGGAGGCGGGGGCCTCGTTGCCCAGCTCGATGCGCTCACCGGCGGCGCGGCTGGCGCGGAGGTCGTCCTGGCGCATCTTGGCGCGCTCGGCCTCGGTGAGGGTGTTGAGGAGCTTCTGCGCCTCGGCGAGCTTGGTCTGCTGCTTCTTCTTCTTCTCGCCGAGGGTCTTGCGGACGTCGGCAAGGTCGCTCAGCTTGTCCTGGGCCTCCTTGCGCTCCTGCGCGAGACCCCGCTGCTTCTCCTGGATCTTCGTCAGCGACTGGGCCTGCTTGGCCGTCAACTGGTCGAGGGCGGACGCCTGGTCGAGGAAGCTGTCCGGGTCCGAGGAGAGGAAGAGCTGCACGGAGGGGTCGAGCCCGCCGGAGCGGTACTGCGCGGCGGCGAGCGAACCGAGTCCCGAGCGGAGCGTGTTGAGCTCCTGCTGACCGCGCGCCACCTTGTCCTGGATGGCGTCGATCTGCTTCTGCAGCTTGGCCTGCTTCTCCTTGGCACCGCTGTACTGCTCCGTGGCCTCCTCGGCCTCGTGGTACAGCTTGTCGACCTTCGCCTTGACCTCGCTCTTGGTCGGCTTGGGGTCGGCGTGGGCGGCCTGGGAGGTGAGCGCCACGGCGGCGGCGGCAGTGGCGGTGAGCACGGTCACGCGGGTGCGGCTCGGCTGCTTGGGACGACGGTGGGACGCCACGAAGGCGAGCTCCTTCTTCCTCGTTCGAGCCGCCTACCGGGCATGTGGGGGAGGTGAATCCCCGGCTCCGTACGGTCACGGATTCGGCGCTCCCTCCGCTGCCACCCCGGATGGGTGATCAACCGCGCGGAGGTTCGAGGCCCGACCTTAGTAACCATCTTGTGATCAGTTCAAATCCTCACGGGAAAAAACTGAGCCCGGACGGCACTTCTTTACCCGCATCGCACGGGGTGTAGCGGCGACTTGACGGTCCGTTCCGCGATATCCGGCGAGAACGGACAACCCACGTCAGACGCGCGAAAGCCGTTTGAGGAGCAAGAGGGACGCTACGGGACGGGCGCCCGCCTTCGCCACTCCGTCGGCCACCTCGCGGTCGGTGGAGACGACCACGACCGGGCGTCCGGGCGGTTCGGCGCGGGCCAGTTGACGGATCAGCTCGTCCGCCGTGACACCGGGCTTGCTGAACAGCACCCGCACCCCGCGCGGCGGCGCCAGCAGCACCGGAGCGGCCAGCTCCGCCCCGTCGAAGACACAGGTCATCTCCGCGCCGGTCTGGGCCGCGAGCATCGAGAGCCCGCCCAGCAGCCGCAGCCGCTGCTTCTCCAACGGCATCTGCGGATAACCCGTCTTGGTGACGTTGTAGCCGTCCACGATCAGATGGGCCTGCGGCAGCGCGAGCAACTGGTCGAGCAGCGCCGGATCGGTCTCCGACAGGGCGCGGGCGGCGATGTCCTTGGGCGACATCCGGCCGGGCTCCACCGCGTCCACCCCGTCCGCGGGGCGCATCGACGAGGGCGGCAGGGCCAGTTCGCGGCGCAGCCCCGAGGCCGCCTCCAGCACGGTGTCCAGCAGCAGCCGCAGCCGCATGTCCTCCACCGAGCGCCCCTCCCGGGCGGCCCGGCGGCCCGCCTCCACGGACGCCTCGGCCTCCCCGAGCCTGGCCCGCAGCCGCCGGGCCTCGCTCTCGGCCGCGGAGAGCTGGGCGGCCGAATCGGCGCGTGCGGCGTCGGCCTCGGCCGCGGCCCGGCGCAGCGCGGCCTCGCCGCGCTTCACCTCGTTGAGCGCGCTGCGCAGCTTGCGCTGGAGGGCGTCGGCCTCCTTGCGGGCCGCCTCCAGCTCGGCGCGGAGCCGTTCCGTCTCGCTCTTCGTCTGGGCGCGGGCCCGCTCCAGCTCCTCGCGCAGCCGGTCCAGTTCGAGCCGGCTCTCCTCGTCGGCGCGCTCGGCGTCGGCCCGCTGGGCCTCCTCGCCGGCGGCGGCGACCAGCTTGACCCAGCCGGCCGGCCGCAGCACATAGGCCACGGCCGCCACATCGACCGGATCGGCGGCGGCGGGCGGCGCCCCCGCCGTCAGCGCGGCGGTCAGCTCCGGCTGGGAGTCGCCCAGCCGTTCACCGATGCGCCGGCGGAAGGACGGATCGCTCTCGAGGGCGGCCGCCATCGCGTTCCCGGCGAACTTGGCCCGCCGGGTCGGCGTGAAACGGGCGTACTGCCTCAGCTGGGCCGGGAGTTCGGTGACCGTGAGACCGCCGAACGCGTCCGCGACCAGGGCGACGACCCGCCGCCGCACCCGTTCGGGCAGCGGGCGGTCGAGCGCCTCCGCGGCGCCGCCGGCCGCCTCTGCCGACGCGGCGCTGCCGGCGGGCTGCTCCACGATCCGTCACCTCGTTCCGTCTGGGCTCGGCCCCGTCAGGAGTCGGCGCCCGGCCTGTCGACCAGCTCGATCTGGTCCACCGCGTTGCACCAGCGGCACCGCACCGACTCGATGGTCTCACTGACCACCTCGCGTTCCTCGACGCTGGACTCACCGGCCAGGTCGAGATGGACGTACTCGACGACCTTGGACGTCCGCGTCACATCGAACCGGGTCAGATTTCCGCAGAGCGTGCAGCGCCAGCGAGTGGTGTCGGTCGGCTGGGGAACCGTCGTCATCGGTGTGTCCTCTTATCTCGAGCCGTGAGCTGCCGGACCAAGGATCTCGCGGTGCGCCGTCGAACTGCGGATGTCCTGTCGTAACCCTACGGCCTTGTCGCTTCCCACCGGCACGGCGAGGCGGTCTGTCCCGTTCCCTCCGCTTGCGTCATGCTCTGTTCATGATCGATCGGCGGGCTGCGGCCGGCAGAATCGTGCGGGCGGCCACCTCCGGCGGGCCGCCGGTGACGTACACCCTCATCGCCCTGTGCTGCGTGATCTTCCTGATCAGTCCGCTGTCCGGGTTCATCCCGGTCTACGGCACCGGGGACGCCCTGCTCGCGGCCCAGGCCGGCTACTTCGAGCGCTGGGGCGTGATCCCCGACGAGCTGTGGGACGGCTCGGCGCACGCCGTGCTCACCCCGCTCACCGCGCTCTTCGTCCACGGCAGCTGGCTGCACCTGCTGGGCAACATGCTCTTCCTGTACGTGTTCGGCGCGATGGCCGAGGAGCGGATGGGCCACACCGAGTTCGCGCTCTTCTACCTCGGCTGCGGCTATCTCGCCCTGCTGGGCTACGCCGCCGCGCACGCCACCTCCGACCAGACCCTCGTCGGCGCGTCGGGGGCGATCTCGGCGGTGCTCGGCGCCTTCCTCTATCTCTTCCCCCGGGCCCGGGTCACCAGCCTCTTCCCGTTCCTGCTCTTCCTGCCGCTGCGCTTCCCCGCCTGGATCGTGCTGATCTTCTGGTTCGTCCTCCAGTGGCTGGCGGCCGAGGGGGCGGGCAGCGGGCCGGGGGTGGCCTATCTCGCCCATGTGGTGGGCTTCGCCACCGGCTTCCTCTACGCCTGGGGACGCTACCGGCGCGATCCCGGCCCGGCGCGTTCCCGGCACAAGGCTCTAGAGTGAAGTCTCCAGCCACGGCCACCGAGGGAGAAAGCCAGCCGTGATCACCGCGATCGTGCTCATCAAGACCAGCGTGGACCGGATTCCCGAGATCGCCGAGGCCATCGCCGCGCTGGACAGCGTCAGCGAGGTCTTCTCGGTCACCGGTACCTACGATCTGATCGCCATGGTCCGGGTCCCCCAGCACGACGACCTCGCCGACATCATCCCCGGCCGGATCAGCAAGATCCCCGGCGTCGAGGCGACGGACACCCATGTGGCGTTCCGTACGTACTCCCAGCACGATCTGGAGGCGGCCTTCGCCATCGGCCTGGACGGCTGAGCCGGACGGCCCGCGACATGACGGCGGCCGGGTACGGGGAGGATCCCGTACCCGGCCGCCGTCATGTCGGGCTCAGAGCTGGGCGGCGCCCCGGTCCGGGACGCAACGGCCGTCCTCCGTGCGGTACTTCCACTGGGCGCCCTTGCTGACCAGCTCCTTGACCGCGCCGAGGAAGCGCTCGATGTGCTCGTCGGGCGTACCGGCGCCGAAGCTCACCCGGATGGCGTTCAGGGACCTCTCGCCGGGGGCGGCCTCCGGCGCTCCGCACTCCCCGACCTCGCGCGGGTCGCTGCCGAGCAGGGTGCGCACCAGCGGGTGGGCGCAGAAGAGGCCGTCGCGCACCCCGATGCCGTACTCCGCGGAGAGCGCGGCGGCGAAGTGGGAGCTGTTCCAGCCCTCCACGACGAAGGAGATCACGCCGACCCGGGGGGCGTCGTCGCCGAAGAGGGAGAGGACCTTGACCTCGGGGACCTCGGCCAGTCCGGCGCGGACGGCGGCGACCAGGTGCTGCTCACGGGCGACCAGGGAGTCGAAGCCGGCCTCGGTGAGCGCCTTGCAGGCGGAGGCGATCGCGTAGACGCCGATGACGTTGGGCGAGCCGGCCTCGTGGCGGGCGGCCGTGGTGTGCCACGCGACGTCCACTCCCCCGTCGGCGCGGCGGGCGACCGTGCGGGAGGCGCCGCCGCCGGCCAGGTAGGGCTCGGCGTCGCGCAGCCAGTCGGCGCGGCCGGCCAGGACGCCGGAGCCGAAGGGCGCGTAGAGCTTGTGTCCGGAGAAGGCGACCCAGTCGACGTCCAGTTCGCCGATGTCGACCGGGTGGTGCGGGGCCAGCTGGGCGGCGTCGAGCACGATCCGGGCGCCGTGGGCGTGCGCGGCGGCGGCCAGTTCCCTGACCGGCCACAGCTCGCCGGTCACATTGGAGGCACCGGTGACGCAGACCAGCGCCGGACCGTACGGGTCGCGGTCCGCGAGCGCCCGCTCCAGCGTGGCGACGGCCTGGGCCGGGGTGCGCGGGGCGTTGAGGTAGGTCACCCGGGCGTCGCGCCAGGGCAGCAGCGAGGCGTGGTGCTCGGTCTCGAAGACGAAGACCTGGCAGTCGGCGGGCAGGACCGCGGCCAGCAGGTTGAGCGAGTCGGTGGTGGACCGGGTGAAGATCACCTGGTCCTCGGCGCGGCAGCCGAGGAACTCCGCGACGGTGTCGCGGCTGGACTCGAAGAGGTCGGTGGAGAGCTGCGAGAGGTAGCCGGCGCCGCGGTGGACGCTGCCGTAGTACGGGGCGTAGGCGGCCACGTCGTCCCAGACCCGCTGGAGGGCCGGCGCGCTGGCGGCGTAGTCCAGCGCGGCGTAGGTGACCTCGCCGCCGGTGACCAGCGGGACGGTGACGTCCTTGCCCAGAACGGGCAGCGGGGCACAAACCGAACGGTCGGAGGCAGCGGTGACGACAGACATGGCGAACTCCCGTAAGAGGCAGGCGAGATCCACGTGCCGGCGGGTACGCGGCAGCACGGGGAGAAGAGAGAAAGAGGGTGTGCGGAGAAGGGCGTGGGCCGAACGGGCCCGCAACGCCCTATCGCATTCGCGTGCTCACAAGAGGCTCCCTGAGGACCAGGACCCCACGGGTGGACATCTCACGATGTCGAGGGGTCCGCGCTTGCCGTAAGCCTCGCTGCCTACGGCCTGGTCTTCACCCGGGGCACCCCGCCACGGACGGAGGGTTGCCGGACAGCGGGCCGGGGCCGTAGTCGCTGTCACTCATGACCTGACCAGCATCTTGCCATACGCCGGGGAACGCGCAAGGCGCGGTCCAGGATCTGGACCGCGCCCCGTGGTGTTTCCTGGCGGGATCAGGCGTTGCTGGCGACGACCCAGCGCTCCAGCGCCCGGCCGGCCGCGCCCGAGTCGATGGACTCGGCGGCCTTCGCCATCCCGTCGGCCAGCCGCTCGGTCAGCGGCGCGTCGGAGGGCTCCAGGGCGGCCAGCGCCGCCGCCGAGTTCAGCAGGACGGCGTCCCGCACCGGACCGGTCTCACCGGCCAGCAGCCGGCGGGCGACATCCGCGTTGTACGAGGCGTCCGCGCCGCGCAGCGCCTCCACCGGCACCAGGTCGAGGCCGACGTCGCGCGGGTCGAAGACCTCCTCGCGCACCTCGCCGTCGCGGGCGATCCAGACGCGGGAGGTCGCGGTCGTGGTCAGCTCGTCCAGGCCGTCGTCGCCGCGGAAGACCAGCGAGGAGTTGCCCCGCTCGGCGAGGACGCCCGCCACGATGGGCGCCATCCGCAGATCGGCGACGCCGATGGCCTGGGAGCGCACCTTCGCCGGGTTGGTCAGCGGGCCCAGGATGTTGAACGTGGTCGGGGCACCCAGCTCACCGCGCGCCTTGGCGGCGTGCCGCAGCGAGGGGTGGAACTTGACGGCGAAGCAGAAGGTGATGCCCGCCTCCTCGGCCACCTCGGCCACTCGCTGCGCGGACAGCTCCAGATTGACGCCCAGCTTGCCCAGGACGTCGGAGGAACCGCTCGCCGAGGAGGCGGCCCGGTTGCCGTGCTTGACGACCTTGGCCCCGGTGCCGGCCACCACGATCGCGGACATGGTGGAGATGTTGACCGTCTTGGCCATGTCCCCGCCGGTGCCGACGATGTCGACGGTGGGTCCGGGCACCTCGATGGTGACGGCGTGCTCGTACATCGCGCGCACCAGGCCGGAGACCTCCGAGACGGTCTCGCCCTTGGCCCGCAGCGCGACCGCGAATCCGGCGATCTGCACATCGGTCGCCTCGCCGCTCATGATGCGGTTCATGGCCCAGGCGGTGTCGTCCGCGCTCAGGTCCTGTCCGCGCAGCAGGGGGGTCAGCACGCCCGGCCAGGAACGGGCCGCCACGCTGTCGCCGCCGTCCGGGGTCACAACGTTCATGGTCCGCTCCTGGGGGTCCATTGCCGAAAAAGGGGATGGGGTCACCCTATCGAGAGCCGCGGACAGCGAAGAGCCCCGTCCAGCGAATGGACGGGGCTCCCGCTGTGGCGATCAGGTCAGGTGATCAGTGGTGGCCGTGGCCGCTGGTGATCTCCTTGTACTCCTCGGCGGTGGGCTTGGCGATCTGGTTGTCCTCGCCGTAGTAGCCCTTGCTGAGCTTGGCCCGCAGCTTCTGCACCGCAGACACCTTGCGCGCGACACCGTTCTCGTCGACCAGGGGGCCGATCTCGACCGGCTTGTACTGCTCGTGCGCGGTGAGCGTGTGCAGCTGGGCCGGCGAGAGCGGCTCGTGGACCTCGACGAACTCACCGTGCGGCAGGCGCTTGATGAGCCCGGACTCGCGCCCGTGCAGCACCTTCTCCTTGTCCCGGCGCTGGAGGCCGAGGCAGATCCGCTTGGTGACGATGAACGCGATGACCGGTCCGACGAAGAAGAAGATCCGGACGAACCAGGAGATCGCGTTCAGCGACAGGTGGAAGTGCGTCGCCCAGAGGTCGTTGCCGCCGCCCACGAGACCGATGAAGTACAGCGTGATCCAGGCGACACCGAAGGCCGTACGGGTCGGGGCGTTGCGCGGGCGGTCCAGGATGTGGTGCTCGCGCTTGTCCCCGGTGACCCAGGACTCGATGAACGGGTAGACCGCGATCGCCCCGAGGATCAGGCCGAAGAGGGTCAGCGGGATGAACACGCCCAGGACGAGCGTGTGACCCCACAGGTTGATCTCCCAGCCCGGCATCACACGGATCAGACCCTCGGCGAAGCCCATGTACCAGTCGGGCTGGGCGCCGGTGGACACCTGGTCCGGGCGGTACGGGCCGATGGCCCAGATCGGGTTGATCGTGGCGATGCCCGCGATGATGGCGATGACGCCGAAGACCAGGAAGAAGAAGCCTCCGGCCTTCGCCATGTACACCGGCAGCAGCGGCATGCCGACGACGTTCTTGTTGGTCCGGCCGGGACCCGCGAACTGCGTGTGCTTGTGGTAGAAGACCAGGATCAGGTGGCCCACCAGCAGCCCGAGCATGATGCCCGGCAGCAGCAGGATGTGGATCGAGTAGAACCGCGCGACGAAGTCGCCGCCCGGGAACTCCCCGCCGAACAGGAACATCGAGATGTAGGTGCCGACGATCGGCACCGACAGGATCGCGCCCTGGGTGAAGCGGACACCCGTGCCCGAGAGCAGGTCGTCCGGGAGCGAGTAGCCGGTGAACCCGGTGAACATGCCCAGCGCGAACAGCAGGAAGCCGAACAGCCAGTTGATCTCGCGGGGCTTGCGGAACGCACCCGTGAAGAACACGCGCATCATGTGCACGAACATGCCGGCCAGGAAGATCAGCGCGGCCCAGTGGTGGATCTGGCGGACCAGGAGACCACCGCGGACGTCGAAGCTGATGTCCAGCGTCGAGGCGTACGCCTCGGACATCTGGATGCCCTGCATGGGCTCGTACGGGCCGTGGTAGACGACCTCGTTCATGCTCGGGTGGAAGAACAGCGTCAGATACACACCCGTGAGGATGATGATGATGAAGCTGTAGAGGCAGACCTCACCGAGCATGAAGGACCAGTGGTCCGGGAAGATCTTGCGCATGTTGGCCTTGGCCAGGGAGTAGATCCCGAGCCGGCCGTCCGCCCAGTCGGCCACCCGCTCACCGGCGGGCGCCTTGCGCTTCGTATCGGTCGCAGTACTCATCCGCGCTCCCAGAATGCAGGACCGACGGGCTCTTCGAAGTCACCGAGGGCTTCGAGGTTGCCCTCGCTGTTCACACCGATCCGCAGCTGCGGAAGGGCGTGACCGGCCGGACCGAAGATGACGCGGGCGCCGTCGGAGAGGTCGAAGGTGGACTGGTGGCACGGGCAGAGCACGTGGTGCGTCTGCTGCTCGTACAGGCTGATCGGGCAGCCGACGTGGGTGCAGATCTTCGAGAAGGCCACGATGCCCTCGTGGGCCCACTCGCGCTCGCGCTTGTCCTTGATGTTGTCCGGCTCGATGCGGATGATCATCAGCGCGGCCTTGGCGATCTGCGTCTGGAAGTCGTGGTCGTCCTCCTTCAGCCCCTCGGGCATGGCGAAGGTGAGCGAACCGACGGCGACGTCCTCGGGACGCAGCGGCTCCATCGTGTTCATGTTGATGAGCTGCTTGCCCTTGGCCCACAAGGTGGAGCGGAGCTTCTTCTCCGGCAGCGGACCGAGGTCGCGCAGCAGCACCACGCCGGCGAGCGGCACCAGGGCCAGCGCGCCGAACATCGTGTTGCGGATCAGCTTGCGCCGGCCGAACGCGGACTCCTCGGCACCGGCCGCGAAGTCGGCGAGCACCTTCGCCTTGACCTCGGGCTCGGCCGAGATCGGGTGGCGCTCGTCGGCGACCTCCACGTCCGACATCAGGGTGCGCGCCCAGTGGACGGCGCCCGCGCCGATCGCGAAGAGCGCCACGCCCAGGGTCAGCCCCAGGGAGAAGTTCAGCGCGCTCACATGACCGAACGGGAAGATGTAGACGATCTTGTCGACCGGGAAGATGACGTAGGAGGCGATGAAGCCGACCGTCGCCAGCATCGACAGCAGGAAGAGGAACGCGACCGCGCGCTCCGACCGCTTGGCGGCCCGCTCGTCGATGTCCTGGATGCGCGGCTTGTGGGCCGGCAGCCCCGGGTCGGCGAACGGGTCGCCGGCGCCCTCGACCGCGCCGTGCGCGGTGGCCTGCTCTGCGGGCAGGTTCTCTTCTGGAATCTCTTGGCTACTCATGACTTCTTGGCCTTAGCGGTGTGGGCCGCGACCCAGACGGCGACGGCGATCAGGGCGCCGAGCCCGAAGATCCAGGCGAAGAGACCCTCGCTGACCGGACCGAGGCCGCCGAGCGACAGCCCGCCGGGGCTCTCCGCCTCGGAGCTGTTGACGGTCTGGACGTACGCGATGATGTCCTTCTTCTGCTGCTCGGGCATCGTCGAGTCGGGGAAGGAGGGCATGCTCTGCGGGCCGGTCTGCATGGCCTCGTAGAGGTGCTTGGGGCTCACGCCTTCGAGGTTGGGCGCGGACTTGCCCTTCGTCAGGGCACCACCCTGACCGGTGAAGTTGTGGCACTGCGCGCAGTTGGTGCGGAACAGCTCGCCGCCCTTGGCCACGTCGGCGCCCGACGGGTCGACCTGGCTCTTGGTCGGAACGATCGGACCGGCGCCCAGCGACGCGACGTACGCCGCCAGCTGGTCGATCTCGGCCTGCGAGTAGATGACCTTCTTCTTCGGCACCTGCGCGCCGGGCTGCTGCGCCGGCATACGGCCCGTGCCGACCTGGAAGTCCACGGCGGCGGAGCCCACGCCGACCAGGCTCGGCCCGTCGGTGGTGCCCTGACCACCGGTTCCGTGGCAGCTGGCGCAACCGACGGAGTACAGCTTCTTGCCCTCGTCGATCGCGAGGGACTGGGCGGTTTCGTCGGCCTGCGCCTTACTCGCGGGCGCAAACGCGGCGTACAGCCCCCCAGTAGCCGCCAGCGCGAGGAGTAGTACGACGACCGCCGCCAACGGATGGCGTCGTCGTGCGGAGAGCTTTTTCACGGATTACCCCGGTGTCAGGATCTTCTGCGTCGATGATGGTCGGGTGCGGGCCCGGTTACTTGATCATGTAGATCGTGGCGAACAGGCCGATCCACACGACATCGACGAAGTGCCAGTAATAGGACACGACGATGGCTGCGGTCGCCTGCTCGTGGGTGAACCTCTTGGCTGCGTACGTCCTGCCCAGGACGAACAGGAAGGCGATGAGCCCGCCTGTCACGTGCAGCCCGTGGAAGCCGGTGGTCAGGTAGAACACCGAGCCGTACGGGTCCGAGGACAGCGAGAGGCCGTCCTTCTTCACCAGCTCCGTGTACTCGAAGACCTGGCCTCCGATGAAGATCGCACCCATCACGAACGTGATCACGAACCACGTGCGGAGCTTCTTCACGTCGCCCCGCTCCGCGGCGAAGACGCCGAGCTGGCAGGTGAGTGAGGAGAGCACCAGGATCGTGGTGTTGGTCGCCGAGAACGGGAAGTTCAGGGCGGACGCCATTTCCTTCCAGTGCTCCGGTCCGGTCACCGATCGCAGGGTGAAGTACATCGCGAAGAGGGCCGCGAAGAACATCAGCTCGGAACTCAACCAGATGATGGTTCCGACGCTGGTGAGGTTCGGTCGATTGACCGACGGGTGCGCGTGCCCGGTTTCTACTGTCGTTGCTGTCGCCACGACCGACATTATGTCGGTCGCTTATCCCGCCCTCACTCCGGGGGGTGCCGTTCGGTGTGTCAGGGGGGTGTGTCCTCCCCGAACGGCCCACGGATCCGTGCTCCGGAGCGGTGCTGACAGGCTGTCGGGCGGAGTACGATCCGCGCATCGGTTCATGCCCGGCACGCCCAGAGCGCCCCGAAGACACAGACGTCACGGAGGAACAATGCAGCCGACCGCCACGGTCCTGGTCTACAGCGACAACGCGCACACCCGTGAGCAGGTGAGGCTGGCGGCCGGGCGCAGGCCCGCCGCGGACCTGCCCGAGGTGGAGTTCCTGGAGTGCGCCACCCTGCCTGCCGTCCTGGACGCCCTGGACAACGGGGGCGTGGACGTCTGCGTGCTGGACGGCGAGACGGCTCCGGCGGGCGGGATGGGCGTCTGCCGGCAGATCAAGGACGAGATCTTCCGCTGCCCGCCGGTCCTGCTCCTCATCGGCCGTCCGCAGGACGCCTGGCTGGCCACCTGGAGCCGCGCGGACGGCGCGGTGACCCTTCCGGTGGAGCCGGTCGAGTTCGCCGACGCGCTGGCCGCCCTGCTGCGCGCCCGGCTCTCCGTGGGGGCCTGAGTCCCGGCCCCGCGCGGCTCCCGCGCGGGGCGGCGCTCCCCGGGGCGTCAGACCTGGGGGCGCAGCCGCGCCGCCCGGACCGTGTCCACGCGGTCCGGCGTGGTGTCGTTGGTGAGGGCGCTGCCCTTCTTCCACTTGGCCCAGGACAGGTTCCAGTCGCCGTAGCCGTTGTCGAAGGGCGTCATGGTCTCGCCCTCGCTGCCGACGACCTTGACGATGTCGCCCTCGCGCACGGTGTTGAAGAACCACTCGGCCTCGCTGGTGCTCATGCCGGTGCAGCCGTGGCTGACGTTGGCGTACCCCTGTGATCCGGTGGACCAGGGCGCCGCGTGCACGTACTCGCCGCTCCAGGTGACCCGGGTGGCGTAGTAGACGTCGAGGTCGTAGGCGTCCGCGGAGTCGGCGGAGATGCCGATGGACTCCCCGCGCATACGTACGTAGTACTCCTTGCCCAGCACGACCTTGACGCCGTTGCGGGTGGAGAAGCCGGGCTTGCCGGTGGTGACCGGAATGGTGTTGATCACTTCTCCGTTGCGCAGGACCGTCATGGAGTGCGTCGAGGCGTCCGTGATGGCCTCGATGCGGTCGCCGGTCCTGAGCTTGAGGGTCTTGGTGGGCGCCCCGTAGAGCGCGTTGGTCACCTTGATGCCCGTCAGGGCGCTGCTGACCTCGATGGTGGCCTTGGCGGGCCAGTAGTCCTTCGGGCGGTAGTGCAGCGTCTTGTCGTCGACCCAGTACCAGGAGCCGGTCACCGCGGGGGTGGAGCGCACCTTCAGGGCGCGTTCCACGGTGGCGCGGGAGGCCCGGTCGGCGACCGGGGCGCTGAGCTGGGCGGTGACGGGCTGTCCGACGCCGTAGGTGCCCGCCTGCGGGCCGAAGGTGACCTTCAGGAACTTCTTGGCCGCGGCCGTCTCGAAGGTGAGCGTACGGGCGCCGGGGGCGCCGTCGTCGTCCTCCATGCCCACCTTGACGGTGTAGCGGGTGCCGGCGGCGAGCGGGGCGGTGGAGCGCCAGCGGTGGCCGTCCGCGTCGAGTTCGCCCGCGAGGTGGCGGCCCTCCCCGTCCACGGCGGTCACATCGGTGATCCGGCCGTCGTCACCGTCGACGGTGACTTCCAGGGGCTTGTCGGGATCGATCTTCTCGCCCCCGTCGGGAATGCTGGAGGCGATCTCGTCCGCCGCGTCGAACGGCTGTGCCGAGAGCGGATGGCCGTCGGAGTCCCCGCAGGCCGTCGCCCCGGCGACCAGGGTCACGACCAGCAGAGTGCAGCTCACTACGGGACGGATGCGCGGCGTGTGGTTCATGAACCCACGCTAAGAAGATTCATCCGTTTCAGCGCGCGGGGTGACTGCAAACGGGGGGCCCGCACTTCGCGTGGAAGTGCGGGCCCCCCGTCTCGGGTGGAGCGGTGCTACTGGGTGCGGTTCTCACCGTGGTAGTACTCGAAGACCCAGCCGAAGAGACCGATCAGGATGATCGGGGCCGAGAAGTAGAGCAGCCACCAGCCGAAGACGACGCCCATGAAGGCGAGCAGGCCGCCGACCGCGAGCGAGAGCGGCTGCCAGCTGTGCGGGGAGAAGAACCCCACCTCGCCGGCCTCGTCCGCCACATCGGCTTCCTTGTTGTCCTGCGCCATGGCGTCGACCCGCCGGGCCGTGAAGGCCAGGTAGAAGCCGATCATGACGCTCAGGCCGAAGGCCAGGACGAGCGCGGTGGTGCCGACGGGCTCCTTCGACCACACCCCGTAGGTGACGGCGATGACGAGGATGAACAGCGCCAGACCGAGGAACATCTTGCCCTGGATCTTCACTTGCCCGCCTCCTTGCCGCCTGCGAGGGCCTTGTCGTCCTCGGAGTGGTGCTCAAGCTGTTCGAGCGCCGCGATCTCCGGGTGGTGCAGGTCGAACGCCGGGGATTCGGAACGGATCCGGGGCAGCGTGATGAAGTTGTGCCGCGGCGGCGGGCAGGAGGTCGCCCACTCCAGCGAACGGCCGTAGCCCCACGGGTCGTCGACCTCGATCTTCTTGCCGTACTTGGCGGTCTTCCAGACGTTGTAGAAGAACGGCAGGATCGACAGGCCGAGCAGGAACGAGGAGATCGTCGAGATCGTGTTCAGCGCGGTGAATCCGTCGGCGGCCAGGTAGTCCGCGTAACGGCGCGGCATGCCCTCGGCACCCAGCCAGTGCTGGACGAGGAACGTGCCGTGGAAGCCGATGAACAGCGTCCAGAAGGTGATCTTCCCGAGCCGCTCGTCGAGCATCTTGCCGGTGAACTTCGGCCACCAGAAGTGGAAGCCGGAGAACATCGCGAACACCACGGTGCCGAAGACGACGTAGTGGAAGTGCGCGACCACGAAGTACGAGTCCGAGACGTGGAAGTCCATCGGCGGCGAGGCCAGGATGACACCGGTCAGACCACCGAAGGTGAAGGTGATCAGGAAGCCGATGGCCCAGAGCATCGGTGTCTCGAAGGACAACGATCCCTTCCACATCGTTCCGATCCAGTTGAAGAACTTCACCCCGGTGGGTACCGCGATGAGGAACGTCATGAAGGAGAAGAACGGCAGGAGCACACCGCCGGTGACGTACATGTGGTGGGCCCACACGGTCACGGAGAGACCGGCGATGGAAATCGTCGCGGCGACCAGGCCGATGTAACCGAACATCGGCTTGCGGCTGAAGACGGGGACCACTTCGGAAATGATTCCGAAGAATGGCAGCGCGATGATGTACACCTCTGGATGGCCGAAGAACCAGAAGAGGTGTTGCCAGAGCAATGCCCCGCCGTTGGACGCGTCGAAGATATGCGCACCGAATTTACGGTCCACTTCCAGCGCGAAGAGCGCGGCGGCCAGCACCGGGAAGGCCAGCAGGACCAGCACACCGGTCAGCAGGACGTTCCAGACGAAGATCGGCATGCGGAACATCGTCATGCCGGGGGCGCGCATGCAGATGATCGTGGTGATGAAGTTGACCGAGCCGAGGATCGTGCCGAAGCCGGAGAAGGCCAGACCCATGATCCACATGTCGGCGCCGACACCCGGCGAGCGGACGGCGTCCGACAGCGGGGAGTAGGCGAACCAGCCGAAGTCGGCCGCACCCTGCGGGGTGAGGAAGCCGGCCACCGCGAGCAGCGAGCCGAAGAGGTACAGCCAGTACGCGAACATGTTCAGCCGCGGGAACGCCACGTCGGGCGCGCCGATCTGCAGCGGCATGATCCAGTTCGCGAATCCGGCGAACAGCGGCGTCGCGAACATCAGCAGCATGATCGTGCCGTGCATCGTGAACGCCTGGTTGAACTGCTCGTTCGACATGATCTGCGTGCCGGGACGGGCCAGCTCGGCGCGCATGAAGAGCGCCATGAGTCCGCCGATGCAGAAGAACGCGAACGACGTGACCAGGTACATCGTGCCGATCGTCTTGTGGTCAGTGGTGGTCAGCCACTTGACGACGACGTTGCCCGGCTGCTTCCGCCGGACCGGCAGCTCGTCCTCGTAGGAGTCGTCTGCTGCCGCGGCACCCTGAGGTTCGTTGAGGATGCTCACAGTTTGTTGGTCTCCGCATTCCTGGCCGGGTCAGTCTGCTCGATACCGGCCGGCACGTAGCCCGTCTGGCCCTTCTTCGCCAGCTCCTTCAGGTGCGCCTGGTAGCGCTCCGGGGAGACGACCTTGACGTTGAAGAGCATCCGGGAGTGGTCGACGCCGCAGAGCTCGGCGCACTTGCCCATGAAGGTGCCCTCCTGGTTGGGAGTGACCTCGAAGGCGTTGGTGTGGCCCGGGATGACGTCCTGCTTCATGAGGAACGGCACCACCCAGAAGGAGTGGATGACGTCGCGCGAAGTCAGGATGAAGCGGACCTTCTCACCCTTGGGCAGCCACAGGGTCGGCCCGGGGTTGCCGTTCTGGGGGTTCCGGGTTCCCGGGACGCCGACGTCGTAGACGCCGTCCGCGTTCTTGGGGAAGTCCTTGCGGAACCGGTCCGGGATGGCGTCGAGCTCCTTGGGAACTTCGTTGCCCGTGGCGGCGGAGCCGTCCACGTTCTCGATGTAGTTGAAGCCCCAGCTCCACTGGTAGCCGACCACGTTGATGGTGTGGGCCGGCTTCGGGGAGAGTTCGAGGAGCTTCGATTCGTCGCGCGCGGTGAAGTAGAACAACACCGAGACGATGATCAGAGGGACCACGGTGTACAGCGCCTCGATGGGCATGTTGTACCGGGTCTGCGGAGGTACCTCCACCTTGGTACGGCTGCGCCGGTGGAAGATGACGCTCCACAGGATCAGGCCCCAGACCAGGACACCCGTGGCGAGCGCTGCCGCCCACGAGCCCTGCCAGAGGGAGAGGATCCGTGGTGCCTCTTCCGTTACCGGGGTGGGCATACCAAGGCGGGGGAAGTCCTTGTATGTGCAACCGGTTGCGGTCGCCAGGATCAGGCCCGCAGTCAGCACCTGCGGCAGCTTCCGCCGCATCGGGCGCCGCGACGAGCGGTCGGAGCCGTTGGGACTCACGTAGCGCCTTCCCGAGAGTCTCGCCCGCACGGTCGGCGCGGCCGGTCTCGCTGGTCGGTCGCCGGCCCTGTTGCGGGCAGGGGTTTGGATGTTTATGCGGACCAAACCCTACTGGACGCTATTTGGGGTCGCGCGGGGAGGGTGCCCAACGCGCCGCCCGACTCCCCGAAGGGGTGGAATCCGGCGCTCCGGGCGCCATCTGACGCCCTCTCTCCCGTGCCCGGGGGCGGCCGGTCCCCGGCTGCGGCGGGTGCCGGGCTAGCGTGGCCGGGTGCCCTACTTCGACGCCGCGTCCTCCGCCCCCCTCCATCCCGTCGCCCGCCAGGCGCTGCTTGCCGCGCTGGACGAGGGCTGGGCCGATCCGGCCCGGCTGTACCGGGAGGGGCGGCGGGCCCGGCTGCTGCTGGACGCGGCCCGGGAGGCCGCGGCCGAGGCCGTCGGCTGCCGTCCGGACGAGCTGGTCTTCACCTCGTCGGGGACCCGGGCGGTGCATTCCGGAATGTCCGGAGCGCTCGCGGGCCGTCGGCGTGTCGGCCGCCATCTGGTGGTGTCGGCGGTCGAACACTCGTCGGTACTCCATTCGGCCGCCGCCCATGAGAACGGGGGCGGCTCGGTCACGGAGGTGCCGGTGGGGCGCTCGGGCGCGGTCGACGCCTCGGCGTACGCGCGGGCGCTGCGGCCGGACACCGCGCTGGCGTGCCTCCAGTCCGCCAATCACGAGGTCGGCACCGAGCAGCCGGTGGCCGAGGCCGCCGCCGCCTGCCGGGAGGCGGGGGTGCCGCTGCTGGTGGACGCGGCGCAGTCGCTGGGCTGGGGGCCGGTGCCGGAGGGCTGGTCGCTGCTGACGGCGAGCGCGCACAAATGGGGCGGCCCGGCCGGGACGGGGCTGCTGGCGGTCCGCAAGGGCGTGCGGTTCGCGCCCCAGGGGCCCGCCGACGAAAGGGAGTCGGGGCGGGCGTCCGGCTTCGAGAACCTGCCGGCGATCGTGGCCGCCGCGGCCTCCCTGCGCGCGGTGCGGGCGGAGGCGGCGGACGAGGCGGCGCGGCTGCGGGCGCTGGTCGACCGGATCCGGGCGCGGGTGCCGGAGCTGGTGCCGGACGTGGAGGTGGTCGGCGATCCGGTGCGGCGGCTGCCGCATCTGGTCACCTTCTCCTGTCTCTATGTCGACGGAGAGACCCTGCTCCAGGAGCTGGACCGGTCCGGATTCTCCGTTTCCTCCGGTTCGTCCTGTACGAGCAGCACGCTGACGCCGAGCCATGTGCTGAAGGCGATGGGGGTGCTCTCGGAGGGCAATGTGCGGGTGTCGCTGCCCCCGGGCACCACGGAGGAGGACGTGGACCGCTTCCTGGCGGTGCTGCCGCCGGTGGTGGCGGGCGTACGGGAGAAGCTGGGCGCGCCCACGACCGCGGCCCCCTCCCCCGCCCCGGCGGACTCCCTGGTGGTCGACGCGCTCGGCCGGCGCTGCCCCGTTCCGGTGATCGAACTCGCAAAGGTGATCGGGGAGGTACCGGTGGGCGGGACGGTGACCGTGCTGGCCGACGACGAGGCGGCGCGCCTGGACATCCCGGCCTGGTGCGCGATGCGGGAGCAGGAGTACGTGGGAGAGGAGCCGGCGGACCGGGGCTCGGCCTACACGGTCCGCCGGCTCGTCTGACCGGGACTCGCCGCTCGGGCGGGTCCCGGCCGGCGGACCGTCCTACGCGAGGTGCGCGTGGACCTCGGCGGCGGCCTCGTGGCCGTACGCCTTGGTGAAGCGGTCCATGAAGTGGTTGCGGTGCAGGGTGTACTCCTGGGTGCCGACCGTCTCGATGACGAGGGTGGCGAGCATGCAGCCGACCTGGGCCGCGCGCTCCAGGCCGACGCCCCAGGCGAGCCCGGAGAGGAAGCCGGCGCGGAAGGCGTCGCCGACGCCGGTCGGGTCGGCCTTGACGTTCTCCTCGGGGCAGCCGACGACGATCGGCTCCTCGCCGGCGCGCTCGATGCGCACGCCCTGGGCGCCGAGCGTGGTGACCCGGTGCCCGACCTTGCCGAGGATCTCCTCGTCGGTCCAGCCGGTCTTCGACTCGATGAGCCCCTTTTCGTACTCGTTGGAGAAGAGGTAGGTGGCGCCGTCCAGGAGGATGCGGATCTCGTCCCCGTCCATGCGGGCGATCTGCTGGGAGAAGTCGGCGGCGAAGGGGATGCCCCGGGTGCGGCACTCCTCGGTGTGGCGGAGCATCGCCTCCGGGTCGTCGGCTCCGATGGAGACGAGGTCGAGCCCGCCCACCCGGTCGGCGACGGCCTTGAGCTCGATCAGCCGGGCCTCGCTCATGGCGCCCGTGTAGAAGGAGCCGATCTGGTTGTGGTCGGCGTCGGTCGTGCAGACGAAGCGCGCGGTGTGCAGCACCTCGGAGATCCGCACGGAGCCGGTGTCGACACCGTGCCGGTCGAGCCAGGCGCGGTACTCGTCGAAGTCGGAGCCGGCGGCGCCCACGAGGACCGGGCGGGTGCCGAGGAGGCCCATGCCGAAGCTGATGTTGGCGGCGACCCCTCCCCTGCGGACGTCCAGGTTGTCGACGAGGAAGGAGAGCGAGACCGTGTGCAGCTGGTCGGCCACCAGCTGGTCGGCGAAGCGGCCCGGGAAGGTCATGAGGTGGTCGGTGGCGATGGAGCCGGTGACTGCGATACGCACGGGGAGACTGCTCCTGCGGAGGTCGAGGGGAACGGCGTGGGCGTCCCCCGGGGCGGCGTGACAGTTCACGCTACCCGCTCGGGCAGTCGGGGGAACGGGAGAAACTACCCGATAGTAGGGCTTTCCACCCGAGTGTGGTGATGCCTACGGTGCGGATATGTCGAACCACATCGCCACGCACGAGACGTCCGAATCCGGTCTGGCCGAGCTGCGCGGGGACTGCGCGCGGATGGCCCCGCACTGGGTGGCACCGGCCCGCACCGCCGCCGCCCCCGTGCCGCCCGCGCTGATCAACGGGGTGACGGTGCCGCCCGCCTCCGCCCGGCTGATCGACGCGATGTCCGAGTACGGGGACTGATCCGGCCCGCCTCCGCCTCCCGGCCGCTCCCCCGAGGGGAACCGGTCGGGCGCCCGCCCCGTCCCACTGGTGTCCGCACACCCCATGGGCGGACGATACGGCCGCGGCGCGGCGTATGACGGCGATTCAGGCGAAGGAGCGATCCGGTGAGCACCGAGCGACCCGACAACGATGTGACGGAGCCCCGGCGGCGGCGGTCGCCGCTCGCCGTGGCCTCGGTGGCCGCTGCCGTCCTCCTGGCCGGAGGCGGCGCGTATCTGGTCGCGGCCGAGGCCAGCGAAGGGAAGAGCACCCCCTCGTCGGACGCGGCGGGCGCCGCTCCCCCGACGCTGGCCCTGGACGGGCCGGACACCGGCCCCGCCACCCCCGGGCCCCGTCCGTCGGCCCCGCCGGAGGGCATCGCGCCGGGCGAACCCGACCCGAACGGCGGCCGGGTGGTCTACCGCGCGTCCGGCACCCTGCCGAAGGGCCCGGACCGGGCCGCCGTCCAGCGGCCCGCCGGGGCGGTCACCTCGGCGGAGGTGAGCCGGCTGGCGAAGGCGCTGGGCGTGTCCGGTACGCCGAGGGCGCAGGGCACCTCCTGGACGGTGGGCTCCACGAAGGACGGTGCGGGTCCGGTGCTGCGGGTGGCCAAGGAGGCCCCGGGCACCTGGACGTTCGCCCGGTACGGGTCCGGCGGCACCGACAACTGCCAGAGCGTGGAGGTCTGTTCGGACAAGCCGGTGGCGCCGGGCGACGGTTCGGGCGCGCCGGTGAGCGAGCGGGAGGCGCGGGCCGCCGCCGCGCCGGTCCTCAAGGCGGTCGGCCAGGAAGGCGCCGCCCTCGACGCGCGCCAGGTGATGGGCTCGGTCCGGGTGGTCAACGCCGATCCGGTGGTCGGCGGGCTGCCCACGTACGGCTGGGCGACCGGCGTCCAGGTCGGCCCCGACGGTGAGGTGACCGGCGGGAGCGGGCAGCTGAAGGGGCTGGAGAAGGGCGCCGAGTATCCGGTGGTCGGCGCAGACGAGGCGCTGAAGGAGCTGAACGCCGCGCAGCCGAGGAGCGGCGGGAACATCGGCGGCTGCATCGATCCGCCGCCGGCGAAGGAGGGCGAGGCGGCGCCCCACTACCGCTGCGGGAAGACGACCGGGGCGGAGCCACCGCCGCGCACGGTGACCGTCGAGAAGGCGGTCTTCGGTCTGGCCGCGCAGTACGTGGACGGCAAGCAGATCCTCGTACCGTCGTGGCTCTTCACCACGCGGGCGGAGGCGGGCGGCCGGGGCGAGACGGTCACGCAGGTGGCGGTGGACCCGGCGTTCCTGAAGAAGGACGCTCCCGCGACGCAGGAGCCCGGCGATTCCACGGGCACCCCGTCCGGGCCCGTGATCCTGTCGTACGCCACCGACGGGCGGACGCTCTCGGTGACGTTCTGGGGCGGCGCGTGCAGTACGTACACGGCGAGCGCGGACGAGGACGGCGCGACGGTGCGGGTCACCGTGACGGAGAAGAAGGGGGACCCGGGCAGGGCCTGCATCATGGTCGCCAAGCAGCTGACGCGCTCCGTGACCCTGGACCGGCCGCTCGGGGACCGCACGGTCACGGACACCTCGTCGGGCCACCGGGTGCCGCGCGCCTGACCGCCCTGCCCGGCCGGGGCTACGTCCTGGCGAAGATCGCCGGTTCCGCCATGGTGACGC
>NZ_JBSFHN010000002.1:129172-154017 GCF_053597115.1 Streptomyces sp. NPDC001515 | reverse complement strand
GGGGGGGCCCGGGGGGGCCGCGCCCCCGGCGCCCCCCCCCCCCCCCCCCCCCGCCCCCCCCCGCCCCCCCCCCCCCCCCCCCGCCGCCGTGCGCGCGTTCAGCGGTTCAGCTGAAGGAGTCGCCGCAGGCGCAGGAGCCCGTGGCGTTCGGGTTGTCGATCGTGAAGCCCTGCTTCTCGATGGTGTCGACGAAGTCGATGGAGGCGCCGCCCAGGTAGGGGGCGCTCATCCGGTCGGTGACGACCTTGACGCCGTCGAAGTCCTTGACGACGTCACCGTCGAGCGAACGCTCGTCGAAGAAGAGCTGGTAGCGCAGGCCCGAGCAGCCTCCGGGCTGAACGGCGACGCGCAGCGCGAGGTCGTCGCGGCCTTCCTGCTCCAGCAGGGCCTTGACCTTGGCTGCGGCGGCGTCGGACAGGAGGATGCCGTCGCTCACGGTGGTGGTCTCGTCCGATACGGACATCTGCTTCTCTCCCGGGTTGTACGGAGACTGCTTGTCGACGGTGCAACCGCCGGGGCCGCGGATTCATTCCCGCCCGGCCGCTCGCCTGTTCTCTTCATGCTCGCACACCGCCCCCTCCGGCGGATGTGTCACATCGACGCTATCGGCATCGTCAAACTGACGTGAAGCGGATATGATAGATAGCGTCAATTAGACGAAAAGCTCCTCCCGCAGAGAAGAAAGGGTACGTGACGTGACCACGGCCCACCCCGTCCAGGATCTCGATGTCCAGCCGACGCCCCTCGCCCTGCTCCTGCTCGGCCGCGACGCCGACCCCAGGAGCGAGCGCGGTGTCGAATGCCCCGGCGACCTGCCCTCCCCGTCCGACCCGGATCTGGTGGAGCGCGCCCGCGCGGCCAAGGAGAAGCTGGGCGAGAAGGTCTTCGTCCTCGGGCACCACTACCAGCGCGACGAGGTCATCCAGTTCGCCGACGTGACCGGTGACTCGTTCAAGCTCGCCCGGGACGCGGCGGCGCGCCCGGAGGCGGAGTACATCGTCTTCTGCGGTGTGCACTTCATGGCCGAGTCCGCGGACATCCTCACCTCCGACGAGCAGAAGGTCGTGCTGCCGGACCTGGCCGCCGGCTGTTCGATGGCCGACATGGCCACCGCCGAGCAGGTCGCGGAGTGCTGGGACGTGCTGACCGAGGCGGGCGTCGCCGAGCGGGTCGTCCCCGTGTCGTACATGAACTCCTCCGCCGACATCAAGGCCTTCACCGGCCGCCACGGCGGCACGATCTGCACCTCCTCCAACGCGAAGCGCGCGCTGGAGTGGGCCTTCGAGCAGGGCGAGAAGGTGCTCTTCCTGCCGGACCAGCACCTGGGCCGCAACACCGCCGTGCGGGACATGGGCATGTCCCTGGAGGACTGCGTCCTCTACAACCCGCACAAGCCGAACGGCGGCCTCACCGCCGAGGAGCTGCGGAACGCGAAGATGATCCTGTGGCGCGGGCACTGCTCGGTCCACGGCCGCTTCTCGGTCGACTCCGTCAACGACGTCCGCGCCCGCATACCCGGCGTCAACGTCCTGGTCCACCCCGAGTGCAAGCACGAGGTCGTCGCCGCCGCGGACTACGTCGGCTCGACGGAGTACATCATCAAGGCCCTGGAGGCCGCCCCGGCCGGCTCGAAGTGGGCCATCGGCACGGAGCTGAACCTGGTCCGCCGCCTGGCGAACCGTTTCGCCCCCGAGGGCAAGGAGATCGTCTTCCTCGACAAGACGGTCTGCTTCTGCTCGACGATGAACCGCATCGACCTGCCGCACCTGGTCTGGACCCTGGAGTCGCTGGCCGAGGGCAACCTGGTCAACCGGATCGAGGTCGACCCGGAGACGGAGAAGTACGCGAAGCTGGCTCTGGAGCGGATGCTGGCTCTGCCGTAACCCTTCTTCGGTGCTTCCGTGGCGCTTCTTCGCACGGAAGGTCCGGACGCGGCCGATTTCGTCCGGACCGGCCCGGAACCCCGTCCCCCGTATCTACGCTGCTGTCCTCATCCGGCGACGTGGATACGGGGGACAGTCATATGGCGCGGCGCGGCAGGGTGGACGATCTGGTGGTCGTCGTCCCGGGAATCCTCGGCAGCACGCTCGCGGACGCGGAGGGGCGGGAGGTCTGGGCGGCTTCCGGGAAGGCCCTGCTGCGGGGCATCCGCACCTTCGGGAGATCGGTCACGGGCCTGACCCTCCCGGCCGGCCTGGGCGACGAGCACCCCGGCGACGGCGTGCGCCCCACCGGCCTCATGTCCGACGTGCACGCCCTGCCCGGGGTCTGGAACCCCGTGGACGGCTACAGCGATCTCCTGGACTGGCTGGAGCGGAACTTCACCCTCCGGCGCCGTCTCCCCGGCGAAGCGGCCGACGCCCCCGCCAATCTCGTCGGCTTCGCCTACGACTGGCGGCTCTCCTGCCGCTACAACGCGGACCGCCTGGCCGAGCGGGTGGACGAGGAGCTGGGCCGCTGGCGGGCGTCCCGGGCCGACCGGCGGGACGCGAAGGTGGTCTTCCTCTGCCACTCGATGGGCGGCCTCGTCACCCGCGGCTACGTCGAGCGGTGCGGGGGCGCGGAGGTCACCCGCCGGGTGGTCACGCTCGGGACGCCGTACCGGGGGTCGCTGGACGCGCTGATGTACCTGGTCAACGGCATGCGGCACGGAATCGGCCCGGTCGCCCTCGACCTCACGGCGTTCGCCCGCAGCCTCCCCTCCCTGCACCAGCTCACCCCGGACTACGCCTGCCTGGCGACGGCGGGCGGTGCGCCGTTGCGGTACGCACGCGAGGTGCCGGGGCTGCCCGGGGTGGACGAGGAGCTGTTGTCGGCCGCCGCCCGGTTCCACGCCGACCTGCGGGAGTCGGACGCGGGCGCGCGGTACGGCGTGGAGTACGTCCCCGTCGGCGGGGTGCGCCAGCCGACGCCGACAACCGCCGAGGCGGAGGCCGACGGCCTGCGCGCCCTGCTCACCATCGACGGCGTGGACGAGGGCGGCGACGGCCGCGTGCCGGACCTCTCCAGCCGGGCGGTGGGCGCGGGCCGGCACACGTACACCGCATGGGAGAAGCACGGCTCCCTCCAGAACAACCGGGCCGTCCGCCACGGCCTCGACGCGTGGCTCGCCCCCGAGCCGCCCGTGCACCGGGGGCCGGACGACGGCGAGGTGCGGCTCTCCGTGGACGCGCCGGAGATCCTGGTGGAGGGGGACGCGTACGAGCTCCGCGCCACCGTTCCCCCGGACACGGCGGGCCACGACCGGGTCGCCGTCTTCGCCGGGGTGGAGGGCGGTCCGGTGCGGACGATGACCAACCGGGGCGACGGGCTGTACACCTGCCGGATCAAGGGACTTCCGCCGGGCGGGCACCGGGTCCGGATCGCCGCGCGCGTTCCGGACCATGTGGTGATGACGGCGCTGGTGCTGGTGCTGGAGCGGGGCTGACGGTGACGCGTGCGGACGAGGGCGGGCCGGGTCCGGCGGGCACGGCGCTGTGCGTGGTGTGCGAGGAGTACGCGGACCGGGAGACGTTTCCCCGGCTCGTGGGGGCGGCGGCCCAGATGGACGAGATCGTGGGGCTGCTGGAGGGGCTGGGGTACGAGGCGCGGAAGGTGGGGGGCGGGAATCCGTCGTCGGCCGCCTTTCGCCGGGAGAGCGAGGAGTGGTCCGAGGGCTGGGTGGTCACGGGTGCGGCCAAACCGGCCCTGGTCGTCTGGTCGGGGCACGGTGTGCGCGTCGACGACCAGACCCGGCTGGTGCTCTCGGACCTGGAGTCGGCCGACGAACCCGGGCAGTGGAAGGCGCGCGTCACGCGGCACGGCGTCACCGCCGGCGATCTGGTCAGCGAGGCCGTCGGCTCCGGTGCCGAACACGTGCTGGTGATCATCGATACCTGTTACGCGGGCGGCGGCGCGGTACCGGCGCTGGAGACGGCGCTCAAGCGCTCGGCGGAGGAGACCGCGCCACCCGGGCACGACAAGTGGTTCGGCTTCCTCGCCAGTTGCCGCGCCCACGAGACGTCGGACGGCAGCGGTCCGCTGCTCGCCGCGCTGGCCGAGGTGCTGAGGGCGGGCCCGGCGAGCGACGACTACCGTTCCGCGTGGAGCGACCACAACGCGTTCGTGAGCGGCCCCGACCTGATGGCCGCCATCGCCACGCGGTGGCGGGGCGAGGGCCAGACACCGGTTCCCGTCACCACCGGCGTCTGGCGGCCCGCCTTCCCCAACCCGCTCCATGTCCCCGAAGCCCCGGCCAGGCTGGTGGAACACCTGGTGCAGGCGGCTCGCGGGGTCGGTTACCTCGAAGAGGGCTGGTTCTTCACCGGCCGTACGAGGGTGCTGGGCCGGATCGTCCAGTGGCTGGACGGGAACGCACCGGGTCTGTTCCTCGTGACCGGACCGGCGGGCTGCGGCAAGTCCGCGGTGCTGGGCCGGATCGCCACACTCGCGGACCCGGAACAGCGCGCGCGTGCCGTCGAGAACGGGGCCCTGCGCGACGGCGATCCGGACCCGGGGGTCTCCTCGGACCGCGCACTCGCGGCGGTGCACGTACGCGATCTGACCCCGTCGCAGGCGGCCGAGCGGCTGGCCCGCGCCCTGGGGCTGCCCCGGCCCCGCAACACGGACGACTTCCGGGCGGAGGTGCGGGAGTTGACCCCGCAGCCGGTTCTGGTGATCGACGGCCTCGACGAAGTGCCGGCCGAGCACGTGCAGGACATGATCGAGGAGTTGGTCTTCCCGCTGAGCCGGACGGCATCGGTGCTGCTCGGCTCCCGGGAGCGCCCGTTCCGCAACCGGCTGGAGGACAACGAGTCGCTGGTCCACGCCCTGTCCCGGCACATCGGCGCGGGGGTCACGGCCGTCGATCTCGAAAAGGAGCCGCACACGCGGGAGGACATCGCCGCGTACGTACGGCGCCGGTGCGAGGCGTCGGGGGTCGCGGAGGGCCTGGCGCGGGACGCGGGCGCGGCGGTCTCCGGGCGGGCCACGGATGTCGGGGGCGGCTTCCTCTTCGCCCGCCTGGTCACCAGCACGGTCCTGGCGCGGGCCGCGTCGGGGGAGGCCGGGTCCCTGCTCGGCGAACTGCCCGACTCGATCGACGCCGCGTTCGAGAACGAGCTGCGGGCGGTGCCCGCACGGGTGCGGGACGACGGGACCGTGCTCGCCTCGGCCGCCCGGGACCTGCTGGCCGCGCTCGCCTGGAGCGTGGGGCAGGGGATGCCGGCGGGTGGCGTGTGGGAGACGGTGGCCGGGGCCCTGGGCGGAGGCGTCGCGTACGACGAGAGCGACGTGGACTGGGCGCTGTCCGCCTTCGGCCGCTACATCGTGGAGGACGTGGAGAGGGGGCAGGCGGTGTACCGCCTGTACCACCGGGAGTTCGTCGCCCATCTCAGGCTGCGGGAGGGGCCCGGCGGGGTGCCTGCGGGCGAGGTGGTGCTGCGGACGCTGATGGACCTGGTCGAGCGGCAGGGGCGGGTGGGCGACTGGTCGGGGGTGGATCCCTATGTGCGGCGGCGGCTGGTGCGGCATGCGGTGGAGTGCGGCGCGGCGGGGGTCGAGGCGCTGCGGGAGGTGGCGGCTCGGGACGAGAGGTGCGGAGTCCCGTGTCTGGCCGAGGGCCTGCACGGGTTGTCCCTGGTGCTGTCGGAGGCCGGGCTGCGTGACGAAGCCCTGGAGTGCCAGCGCGAGGCGGTCGGCCTCTACGAGGAGCTGAGCGCGCTCGACCCGGACACCCACCTTTCGGCCCTCGCTGCCTCCCTGTACGACCTCGCCGTCCGTCTGGCCGACACAGGGGACATCCAAGGCGCACTCCCACCCGCCCAGAGAGCCACCGACCTGTTTCGCACCCTCGCCGGACAACACCCCACGGGTTTCGCCTCCAAGCTCGCCATGTCCCTCAACAACCTCGCCAACCGCCTGGCCGGCATCGGAGACCGCCGGGGCGGGCTCGCACCCGCCCAGGAAGCCACCGATCTCTACCGCGGCCTCGCCCGCCACCGCCCCACGGACTTCAGCCCCGACCTCGCCATGTCCCTCAACAACCTCGCCAACCACCTCGCCGCCACCGGAGACCGCCAGGGCGCGCTCGCACCCGCCCAGGAAGCCACCGATCTCTACCGCGGCCTCGCCCATCACTACCCCACGGACTTCACCCCCGACCTCGCCATGTCCCTCAACAACCTCGCCGCACGTCTGGCCGACAGCGGGGACATCCAAGGCGCACTCGCCCACGCGCAGGAAGCCACCGGCCTCTACCGCACCCTCGCCGAACGCCACCCCGCCGCACACGCCCCCGATTTCGCCGCCTCCCTCAACAACCTCGCCGCACGTCTGGCCGACTCCGGAGACATCCAAGGCGCGCTCCCGCTCGCTCAGGAAGCCGCCGACCTGTGCCGCACCCTCGCCCACCGCCACCCGGCCGCCCACACCCCCCACCTCGCCCTGTCCCTCAACAACCTCGCCAGCCACCTGGCCGACACAGGGGACATCCAAGGCGCACTCGCCCACGCGCAGGAAGCCACCGGCCTCTATCGCACCCTCGCCGAACGCCACCCCGCGGCACACGCCCCCGATTTCGCCGTCTCCCTCAACAACCTCGCCGCGCGTCTGGCCGACATCGGGGACCGCCAAGGCGCACTGCCGCCCACCCGGGAGGCCACCGGCCTCTACCGCACCCTGGCCGAACAGCACCCCGCTGCCTTCACCCCCGGCCTCGCCATGTCGCTCAGCAACCTCGCCACCCACCTCGCCGGCACCGGAGACCACCTGGGCGCGCTCACCTGCGCCCAGGAAGCCACCGGCCTCTACCGCACCCTCGCCCACCACCACCCAGCCGCCCACACCCCCCACCTCGCCCTGTCCCTCAACAACCTCGCCACCCACCTCGCCGCCACCGGAGACCACCGGGGCGCACTCATCCCCGCCCACGAAGCCGTACGCATCCGACGCACCCTCGCCGAACAACACCCCGCAAGCTTCATCCCCGACCTCGCCGCCTCCCTCAACAATCTCGCCAACCGCCTGGCCGACATCGGAGACCTCCAGGGCGCGCTTTCAGCAGCCCAGGAGGCCACCGACCTCTACCGCACCCTCGCCGAACACCACCCCGGCGCCCACACCCCCCACCTCGCCCTGTGCCTGAACAACCTCGCCAACCGCCTGGCCGACATCGGAGACTTCCAGGGCGCGCTTTCAGCAGCCCAGGAGGCCACCGACCTCTACCGCACCCTCGCCGAACACCACCCCGGCGCCCACACCCCCGACCTCGCCGCCTCCCTCAACAACCTCGCCAACCACCTCGCCCGCGCCGAGGACCGCCACGGCGCGGTCGGTCCCGCCCGCGAAGCCGTACGCATCCGACGCACCCTCGCCGAACACCACCCCGCGACCTTCACCCGCCAACTCGTCGCCTCCCTCGGCAACCTCGCTCACCACCTCGCCAACACCGGAGAGCACGGAGCGGCAGTGCAGGCGTACGAAGAGGTCATCGCCGCCGTCCGTGCCGAGCACCCGGCAGTAGCGCGAAGAATCGCCCTCGGCCGGGACAGGTTTCTGATCAGCAGGCCGGAGTGCTCGACCACCGAGGGTCTGCGAGGTCTCACCCGGCTGGCGAGCGCCCCCACCGCCGACGTCCCGGACGACGTGACCTTTCACGCGCGGTGCGACCTCCGCGCACACATACGAGAGAGTCCCGAACCGCTGAAGGAGGCAGCGGCGACGTGGCAGGCGGTCACCTCCGCGCCGCTCCCGGCCTGGTTGGCGCTCTCCCCCGAGACGCTGGCCTCGGTCACCGCCTGGCTGTCCGCGCGCACCTGGTCCGACTCATGCGCCTACTGGACGGGCCACGCCGATGTCCTGGGCAGCCCGGAAGCCGATGTGGCCCTCACCGAGCTGGCGCTTCTCTCCCCCGAACGCGTGGCCGATCACCGAGCGCTCCGCGAGGAGATTCTGGCTGGGGGCCCCTCCGTCGCCTACCGTCCCCGCGTTCTCGGCGAGCAGTTCGCACGCTGGGCGGAATCCCCCACCTGGGACGACTCCGAGCAGTACCTCCGCGCCCACCCGGACCTCCTGCGTCACACCCCGCCCGACTCCGTCCACGGCGCCCTCCTCCACGTGGCCCGGACACGCGACATCGCCACCGCCTACACCCTCGTACGCGACCGCGCCGCGCTCCAGCAGTACGTCGATCGCGCCCTCACCACCGGCGACGCCGAAGCCCTCCGCCACGCCGCCGCCGTCGAGGACGAGGTGTACGCCGACGCACTCTCCGCCCGTACCCACCACCAGGCCGCCCTGGTCCTCGCGGACACCGCCGAGGACGCCGACCCGGCCGGCCTCGCCCCCCTCGTGGCGGACGCGTCGCCCGACGTACGGAACCGGCTGATCTCCGAGACCGCCGCCCTCGGCGCGGCCCACGCGCCCCAGCACGCCGCGCACTGGGCGCGGATCATCCAGGTGCTGGCCGCCAGAGGGTGACCGCAGCCGTCCGTCGCCGGGCGACCGCTCACGCCTCGCCGGTACGGGCCGTGGGTCCCGCCGCGCACGCCGTGGTTCCCTCGCCGTACGCGAAGGCAGGGGCCAGCCGGTCGCCCCGGCTCTCCGCGATCCGCAGGGCGGTCTGCAACGACTCCGCGAGCCAGACCCCGGCGAACCGCAACTCCCGTGTCCCCACGCCCGCTTCCGCGAGCAGCGTCCGCGCCTCCGTCAGGACGTACTCGGCTGATTCGAGCAGGTCCGTCTCCACGTCGTCGGCCAGCCGCGACATCCGGCTGCCGGGGTCGTCGGTACTGAGGTAGCAGGGTGCCCCGCTCTCGCCGGTCCAGGGGAGCAGCCGCATCGGACGGCCCTCCGAGTCGAACATCATGTCGCCCCTGCCTTCGTTCGGGAAGCGCTCTGGCCTCCGGTCACCCCGCCTGGTTACGGTGTGTGCCGCAATCGTCGCGCTGCGGCGGGGCTCCCCAACAGGGCCGCCGCGTCCCGACGTTCCACACGGGACACGGAAGGCCCGTCCGATGACGTTCAGGTCTCTGCCTCTCTCACCCTTCGCCTCCGCACGCCACTACTTCGGCTCGGAGTTACGCCGGCATCGCGAGCGCGCGAACCTCTCCCTCGTACAGCTGGCGGACATCGTCAACTCCAGCAAGAGCACGCTCGCCCGGATCGAGACGGCGGAACTGATGCCGCCGCCGGACATGCCGAGTTGTCTGGACGCTGCCTTCGGGACGGACCGGCACTTCACAGGTCTCTACGGGCTCGCCAAGCAGGAGATCCATCCCGACCAGTACCGGCGGTACATGAACTTCGAGGCCGAGGCGGTACTCATAGAGCAGTACGGCGCGCAGGCACTGCCCGGACTCCTCCAGACCGAGGCGTACGCACGCGAATTCCTGCGATGTCAGCGCGACTTGAGCGAAGAGCAGATGGAGGAGCGCGTAACCGCGCGGATGTCCCGACAGGAACGGCTCAATTCGGACTCGGCCCCGTTCCGATGGGCGATCATCGACGAGGCCGCGTTGCGGCGGCGAATGGGGTGTCCAGCTGCCATGCATCAGCAGTTGGCCTCGCTGCTCGCACAGGCCGATACGCCGAACAGCAGTATCCAGGTGATGCCGTTCAGCGCGGGGCTCCACTACCTCATGGGCAGCGCACTGACGCTGCTCACCCTGGCCGACGGCACGAAGGTGGCGTACGAGGAAGGCATCGAGGCCGGGCACCTCTACGAGGACGGTGCGAAGGTGGCACAGTGGCAGCGGCACTACGAGGTCCAGCGCGCCAACGCCCTCTCGCTCCCCGAGTCGGCACAGATGATCCGGACCATCATGGAGGACTACGAACCGTGCGACACATCCCCGAGCTGAGTACCGCCCGCTGGCGCCGCAGCAGTTACAGCAACGCCAACGGGGGCGAATGCGTCGAGATCGCTGATGACTTCCCCGGCCTCGTCCCCGTACGCGACAGCAAGAACCCCACCGGACCGGCCCTCGTCATCACGGCCGGGGCCTGGGACACGTTTGTCTCGTCCCTCAAGTAGGGCCCTGGAGCAGGCGAACGGCCCGTCCCACACACGCGCGTGGGACGGGCCGTTTTCCTATCACCCGGGACCGGAAAGGGCCGAGTTTGTCCGGACCGGCCCCGAGGCGTCCCATGCGTGCATACGCTGCTGTCCACTTCGGCGGTGCAAGGACGGAAAGGCGGGGCGCCCCATGGCGTGTGAGGCGGCTGCGGTCGGCGGCGAGGGGCGCGGGGCCGTGGGGACGGCGCTGTGCGTGGTGTGCGAGACGTACGCCGATGAGCGGTCGTTTCCGCGGCTGACCGGTGCCGTGGCCCAGATGGAGGGCATCGTGAGCCGGCTGGAGGCGCTGGGGATCGCGACGCGGGTGGCGGGGGGCCCGAACCCCTCCCGGGAGACGTTCGGGCGGGATCTCACCGGCTGGAGCGAGGAGTGGCGGACGTCCGGCGCGGGGAAGCCCGCGATCATCGTCTGGTCGGGGCACGGGGTGCTCGTGGACGACGAGCTGCGGCTGGCGCTGTGCGATCTGGAGCTCGACGTCGAGCAGGTGGTCCGGGACGCGCGCGCCCTGCGGGACGGGGTGTCGGCCGAGACGCTGGTGAACGAGGCGGTGGCGTCGGGGGCGGATCAGATCCTGGTGATCATCGATGCCTGTCACGCGGGGGACGCGGTGGGACGGGGGGTGGAGAAGGCGCTGCGGCGCTGGGAGACCACGTCCGCGTCGGCCGGGCGCGTGCAGTGGTTCGGGATCATGGCGAGTTGCCGGCGGGGGGAGACGTCGGACGGCGAGGGACCGTTGCTCGACGCGCTGGCGCGGGTGCTGAGGGAGGGGCCGGCCACCCGGGAGTACCGCTCGGCGTGGAGCGCGCACAACGCGTGGGTGAGCGGGCCGGACGTGCTGGCGGCGCTCGGTGAGCGGTGGCGGGGCGAGGGGCAGACGCCGGTTCCGGCCACGCTGGGCACCGGGCGGCCGGTCTTCCCGAATCCCCGCCATGTGGCGGGGGCGCCGGCGCGGCTGGTGGAGCATCTGGTGCTCGCGGCGCGCGGGGTCGGGTTCCAGGAGGAGGGCTGGTTCTTCACCGGGCGGAAGCAGGTGCTGGGCCGGATCACGGCCTGGCTGGAGGCCGACGAGGCCGGGCTCTTCCTGGTGACCGGCCCGGCGGGCTGCGGCAAGTCGGCGGTGCTGGGGCGGGTCGCGACGCTCGCCGACCCCGTGCGGCGCGCGGAGACCGTGGCGGCGGGCGGCCTGCGCGCGGACGATCCCGATCCGGGTGCGGGGCGCCCGCTCGCCGCCGTCCATCTGCGGGGTCTCAGTCCGCTCCAGGCGGCGGCCGAGCTGGCGATGCGGCTCGGGCTGCCGGAGCCGCGCAACACGGACGACTTCCGGGGCGAGCTGCGGGAGCTGGACCGGCGCCCGGTGCTGGTGCTGGACGGGCTGGACGAAGTGCCCGCCGAGCATCTGCGGGCCATGATCGAGGAGTTGGTGTTTCCGCTCAGCCGCGCCGTCCCCGTGCTGCTCGGTTCGCGGGAGCGGGCGTTCCGGGGGCGGCTGGCGGACGGCGGGCACCCGGACGAGACGCTGCCGGACGCGCTGGCCCGGCTGATCGGTGCGGGTGTCACCACCGCCGACCTGGAGCGGGAGCCGCACACCGAAGAGGACATCGCCTCCTATGTGTACCGCCGGTGCGCGGCGGCCGGGGTCCCGGAGGAGCGGGCGCGGGAGGCGGGCCACGCGGTGGCAGCGCGCGCCACGGCGGTGGGCGGCGGGTTCCTGTTCGCGCGGCTGGTGACGGGTTCGCTGCTGGCGGACGGGCGGCTCACCGAGGAGGAGCGGTGGCAGGCCGGCCTGCCGGAGTCCATCGGCTCCGCGTTCGAGGACGATCTGCGGGCGGGCCCGGTCCGGGTCCTGCCGGACGGCACCGAACTCCCTTCCGCCGCACGGGATCTGCTGACCGCGCTGGCCTGGACCGAGGGGCGCGGCCTGCCCGCCGGGGGCGTCTGGGAGGAGGTCGCCGGGGCGCTGGGCGGCCGGGACGTGCCGTACGAGGAGAGCGATGTGGACTGGGTGCTCTCCGCGTACGGGCGCTACATCGTCGAGGACGCGGAGGACGGGCAGGCGGTATACCGCCTGTACCACCGGGAGTTCGTCTCCCATCTCGCCGCCCGTCCGGGGCCGGGCGGCGCGATGGCCGCCGAGGTGGTGGCCGCCGCGCTCGTCGCGCACGCCGGGCGGCGGGTGCCGGACGGCGGCTGGGCGGCGGCGGACCCGTATGTGGTCCGGTCGCTGTCACCGCACGCGGTTCGGGCGGGCGAGGAGGGGATCGGGCTGCTGCGGGGGCTGGCCGACCGGCTCGGGCCCGCCGCGGTGCCGCTGCTGGCCCACGCGTTGCACAGCTTCTCCGAACGGCTCGGGACGGAGGGCGACCTGGACGGGGCGCTGGACGCGGCGCGCGAGTCCGCCCGGCTCCTGCGGGAGCTGGAGGGGCCCGCCGCCGGACGCCGTACGCCGGCGCTGGTCCGCTCACTCATCAACGTCGCCAACCGGTGCGCCGACATCGGGGACCGCGAGGGGGCGCTGGTCCCGGCCCGGGAGGCGGTCGCGCTGCAGCGGGGCGTCGCCGAGGCGGGGGGCGACGCGTCGGGGGGCGATCTCGCGCTGGCCCTCGCCACGCTCGGCCGGCGGCTCCACGAGACCGGGGACCGCGAAGGCGCCCTGGCGCTCACCCGGGACGCCGCCGACGTCTTCCGGAAGCTGGCCGAGACGGAGCCGGCGGCCTACCGTCCGCGCCTCGCCGCCTCGTTGAACAACCTGGTGGTGAGCCTGGCGGCCGTCGGGGAGCGCCGGGCCGCCGTCGCCCCCGCGCAGGAGTCGGTCCGGATCTCCATGGAGCTCGCCGCCGCGCGCCCGGACGAGTTCCTCGGGCCGCTCGCCGCCTCCCTGACCAACCTGGCCTACACCCTGAAGTCCGTGGGGCGGCATACGGACGCCCTGCCGCACGCGGAGGCGGCGGTCCGGGCCAACCGGAAGGTGGCCGAGCGCCATCCCGCCGCGCTGCGGGCCGAACTGGCCGGCTCCCTGGCCAACCTGTCCGAACACCGGGAGGACGTGGGCGATCTCGCGGGGTCCCTGGAACCCGCCCAGGAGGCCGTGGACATCTGCCGGGACCTCGTCGCGCGCCACCCGGCCGCCTTCCGGCAGGACCTGGCCGTGGCCCTGCACAATCTCGCGGACCGGCTCTCCGCCACCGGGGACCACGGGGGAGCGCTCGCCCCGGCCCGGGAGGCCGCCCGCACCTTCGCGAAACTCGCCAACGAGCACCCGGACGTCTTCCAGCCGGATCTCGCCCGCTCGCTGACCTCCCTGGCCAACAAGACGGCGGCCGCCGGCGACCGCACCACGGCGGTGCTGTTCGCCCGCCAGGCCCTCCAGCTCCAGCGCGATCTGGTCCGGAGCCGGCCCGCCGCCGCCCTTCCCGGACTGGCCGGGATGCTCAACAACCTGGCCACGCACCTGGCCGCCGACGGCGAGCTCCCGGAGGCCCTCGCCCATGCCGAGGAGGCGGCCGCGCTCTACGGGCGCCTGGCCGAGGCGGACCGGGAGGCGTTCCTCCAGGACTACGCGGTGGCCCTCAACAACGTCGGCAACCACCGCGCGAACCTGGGCGATCTGTCGGGGGCGCTCGCCGCGGGCCGGGAGGCGGTCGCCCTCCGCCGGGAACTCGCCGCGCGGCGGCCCGCCGTCTTCCGGGCGGAGCTGGCCACGGCCCTCTCCAACCTCGCCGCCCATCTGAACCGGGCCGGTGAACCGGAGGAGGGTCTGACGGCCGCCACCGAGTCCGTCGCGCTCCTGCGTGAACTCGTCCCCGACGCACCCGTCCTGCGCTCCTCCTTCGCGGGGGCCCTCGGCGCCCTGGCCCAGAACCTCGCCGACACCGGCAGCCCGAAGGACGCCCTGGCGGCGGCCGACGAAGGCGTCGCCCTGTGGCGCAGGCTCGTGGCGGAGCACAGCGGCGCCCACCTCCCCGATCTGGCACTCGCCCTGCGCAACCTCGGCAGGCTGCGGGGGATCAACGAGGACGCCGAGGGGGCGGTGAGCACGGCGGGGGAAGCCCTCGCCGTGTACCGCGCCCTGGCCCTGGAGAATCCGCGCGCCTTCGCGGACGATCTGGTGCGGACGCTCGGGGGCCTGGCCCGCGCGCTCGCCCGGACCGGCGAGCACACCCCGGCGGTCGAGGCGTACGAGGAGTGCGCGGAGCTGTTCGCCGCCACCGACCCCTCGACCGTGCGGCACCTGACCGTCGAGCGGGGCGTCTTCCTGCTGGAGTGTCCCGGTCCGCTCCCCTCGGAGGGCGTACGCGCGCTGGTGTCGTTCCTGGCGCGGGACGCCGGCACCGAACCGGGGGACGGCCCGGACCGGGTGACCGTACGGGCCCGGCGGGCGCTGCGCGCCCATGCCGACCCGCGGGCCGTCCGGGCCGCGTGGGAGGCGGAGACCTCCGGCCCCGTACCCGACTGGTTCTCCCTGCCGGCCGCGACGCTGGAGGTGGTCGCCGCCTGGATGTTCGCGCCCGACTGGCCCGCCTCGCGGGACCTGTGGTCCCGGCACGCCGAGGTGCTCGGCGGCGAGGCGGCCGCGACGGCCCTCGACGAGCTGGCGCTGCTGGACCCCGTCACCGCGCGCCGGCACACCGCGCTGCGCGACCTCGTGCTCGCCCACGGGGTGACCGCCGCCTACGATCCGCTGATCCTCTCGGAGCAGTTGGCCACCTGGGTGGGGTGCGGGTCCTGGGCCGAGTCGCGGGCGTACCTCCAGGACCATCCGCGCCTCCTCCGGGTCCGGCCGTCCCCGGACACCCCGCTCTCGCACGTCGCGCTTCTCGACATCGGCCGTGCGGAGGGGCTGGACTTCGCCTATCGGCTCGTGGAGGACCGCGACGCCCTGCACGCCTTCGTGCAGCGGTCGATGGCCGCCGGGGACGGCACCGCGCTGATGCACGCGGCGGCCATCGAGGGGCAGGTCTTCGACGACCAGCTGTCCTCCCTCACCCATGCGCAGGCCGGCATGGTCCTGGCCGGTGCGGTGGAAGGGGTCGAGCCGGACGAGCTGACCACGCTGATCCCCCGGGCACGCGAGGAGACCCGGGTCCGGCTGCTGCGGGAGGTCGCCGCGCTCAGCGTCCGGCACGCCCAGCCGCACGGGGAGCTGTGGCTCCGTATGGTCCAGGCGCTCAGCGGGACGGTCTGAGACCGGAACACACGAAGGGGCCCGGCCCGCACGAGAACGTGCGGACCGGGCCCCTTGTCCTACCGGGCGGATCAGGCCTTCGCCGGCTCCGGCTCGTCGGAGGAGTCCGGGGACGACGTGCTCTCCTCGGACCCGGCCGGGGCCGGGATGCCCGCCTTCCTGGCGCGCTTGGCGGCCTTCTTCTTGCGGCGGCGCTCCTTGAACAGCTCCACCATCGTGTACAGCGTGGGCACCAGGAGCAGCGTGAGCAGCGTCGAGGTGACCAGGCCGCCGATGACGACGACGGCGAGCGGCTGGGAGATGAAGCCGCCCTCGCCGGTGACGCCGAGTGCCATCGGGAGCAGGGCGAAGATGGTCGCCAGGGCGGTCATGAGGATCGGGCGCAGACGGTGGCGTCCGCCCTCGACGACCGCCTCGACGACGCCGAGGCCCTGGGCGCGGTACTGGTTGATCAGGTCGATCAGGACGATCGCGTTGGTGACCACGATGCCGATGAGCATCAGCATGCCGATCATCGAGGCGACGCCCATCGGAGTGCCGGTGATGACGAGCAGGCCGATGGCGCCGGTGGCCGCGAACGGGATGGAGACCAGCAGGATCAGCGGCTGGATCAGCGAACGGAACGTGGCGACCAGCAGCATGAAGACGATCGCGATCGCCGCCAGCATGGCCAGGCCCAGCTTCATGAACGCGTCGTCCTGGTCCTCGGTGACGCCGCCGATGGTGGCGGTGGCGCCCTCGGGCAGGTCCAGGGCCTTCAGCTTGGCCTGGAGGTCGGTGCCGACCGCGCCGGTGTTGTCACCGGTGGGCCGGGCCGTGACCGTGGCGGCGCGCTGGCCGTCGATGCGGGTCATGGAGACCGGTCCGGGGACCAGCTTCACGTCGGCGATCTGGCCGAGCTTGACCGGGCCGAGCGGGAGGTCCTTCAGCTGCTGCATCGTGGTGGCCGGATGGGCGGAGGTGATGAGGACGTCGCGCTCGGTGTCGTCCATGATCGCCTTGCCGGCCGGGGTGCCGCGCACCGCTCCGGCGACGGCCGCGCCGAGGGCGGCCTGGTTGAAGCCGGCGTCGGCGGCCTTGGCGTTGGCCGTGACCGAGATCCGCGGGATGCTCTGGGCCAGGTCGCTCTGGACGTCGGTGACGTCCTTGAGCTTCGCGACCTCGGCGCGGACCTGCTCGGACGCCTTCTTCAGGGTGTCCGCGTCGGCGGCCTTGACCACGACGCTGAGGTCCTGGGAGCCGAAGCCGTCACCGGCGGAGATGGTGGTGTCGCCGATGCCGTCGAGCTTGGCCAGGCCCTCCTCGATGCGGTCCTGCGCGGCCTCGAAGTGCTTGGAGTCCTTCAGCGTGACCTGGTACGACGCCTGGTTGGAGCCCGTACCGCCGCCGAAGGCCGCCATGAAGCCGGAGGAACCGACGGTGACCTGGTAGTCCTTGACGTCCTCGTCGTCCGCGAGAAGCTTCTCGATCTTCTTCGCGGCCTCGTCGGAGGCGGCCAGGCTGGTGCCGGGGGCCAGCTCCTGCTTGATGGAGAGGACCTCCTGCTCGCCCTGGTCGAAGAAGTTGGTCTTCAGGAGCGGGGCCATGCCGAAGGTGCCGATGAGGATGGCGACGGCGATGACGACGCTGGTGATGCGGCGCCGGGTGGCGAAGCGCAGCACCGGCAGGTAGATCCGCTGGAGGCGGCTGCGGGCTTCCTTCTCCTCGGCCTCGCGGCGCGCCCTGTCCGGGTCCTCGTCGCTGCCCTTGGGGGCGCGCAGGAACCAGAACGAGAGCACCGGGACCACGGTCAGCGAGACCAGCAGGGAGGCCAGCAGGGCGGCCGTGACGGTGAGCGAGAAGGAGCCGAACAGCTCGCCGACCATGCCGCCGACCAGGCCGATCGGCAGGAAGACGGCGACGGTGGTGAGGGTCGAGGCGGTGACCGCTCCGGCCACCTCCTTCACCGCGGTGATGATCGCGGACTGGCGCTCCTCGCCGTAGCCGAGGTGCCGCTTGATGTTCTCCAGGACGACGATCGAGTCGTCGACGACGCGGCCGATCGCGATGGTCAGCGCGCCCAGGGTGAGCATGTTGAGCGAGAGGTCGCGGGTCCAGAGCACGATCAGCGCGAGGACGACCGAGAGCGGGATGGAGACCGCGGTGACCAGGGTGGAGCGGATCGAGGCCAGGAAGACCAGGATCACGATGACCGCGAAGACGAGGCCGAGCGCGCCCTCGGTGGTCAGACCGGAGATGGCCTTGGAGACGGCCGGGCCCTGGTCGGAGACGATGGTCAGCTCGGCGCCGGAACCGAGGTCCTGACGGAGCTTCGGGAGCTTGTCCTTGACGGCGTCCGAGATGGCGACGGCGCTGCCGTCCTTGTCCATGGTGGCCATCACGGCGAGGCTCGGCTTGCCGTTGGTCCGGGTGAGGGAGACCGCGGTGGCGGGCTCCTGCTTCACCGTGGCGATGTCGCCGACGCGGACCGGCTTGCCGCTCTTGCCCGTCGCCGGGTCCTGGGCGGTGACCCGCAGGTCCTCGATCTGCTTCAGCGAGGTGAAGGCGCCGCCGACCTGGACGGTGCGGCTCTTGCCGGACTCCGAGAAGGAGCCGGCCGGGACGGTGGCGCCGCCGGCCTGGAGCGCCTGGGCGAGCGAGGCCGCGTTGAGTCCGGCCGCCGCGAGCTTCTTGTCGTCGGGGGTGATCGCGACCTGGAGGTCCCGGACACCGTCGACGGCGACCTGGCCGACGCCGTCGATGTCCTCCAGGGCGGGGACGACGGTGCGGTCGAGCTGGTCGGCGAGCGCCTGCTGGTCCTTGTCGGAGGTGACCGCGAGGACGACGGTCGGGATGTCGTCCGTGGAGCCCGCGATGACCTGCGGGTCCACGTCGTCGGGCAGTTGGACGCGGGCGCGGTTCACCGCCTGCTGGATGTCCGCGACGAGCTGCTTGGTGCCCTCGTCGCCGAAGTCGAAGGTCGCCATGATGACGGCGTTGCCCTCGCTGGCGGTCGAGGTGATGCCGGTGACCCCGTCGACGGCCTTGATCGAGTTCTCGAGCGGTTCGACGACCTGCTTCTCGACCACGTCGGGGGACGCGCCCTGGTAGGGGGCGAGCACCGACACCATCGGGAGCTCGATCGTGGGCAGCAGCTGCTGCTTGAGCTGCGGGATCGCGATCGCGCCGAAGACGAGCGCGACGACCGACATCAGCCCGATCAGGGCCCTTTGCGCGAGGCTGAATCTGGACAGCCAGGACATGGGTGGGGTCTCTTTCTGTGGCGTACGCGGCAGGCGGGCGGGCAACCTGGGGACAGGCCCGGCCCCTCTATACGATCGCTCACTCCCGGAGCCGGAAGGGTCGACCCCAGGCCGATATCTCACGCCGCGCATACCGCAGCTGGAGTACGCCGCGGTACACCCCTCACTCCACCCGCGGGCGCACCAGGCCCGATTCGTACGCTATGACCACCAATTGGGCCCGGTCGCGGGCGCCGAGTTTCGCCATCGCCCGGTTCACATGGGTCTTGACGGTGAGCGGGCTGACCACCAGCCGTTCGGCTATCTCGTCGTTGGAGAGCCCGCCGGCCACGAGGACCAGCACCTCCCGCTCCCGGGTGGTGAGGGCGTCCAGGCGCGCGGAGTAGGCAGCGGCGCCCGGCCCCGCCTCGTCCGGACTGCCGCCCTGTGCCAGGAAGGTGGCGATCAGGCCCTTGGTCGCGGCGGGCGAGAGCAGGGCGTCCCCGGCGGCGGCGATCCGGATGGCGTTGAGCAGCTCCTCCGGTTCGGCGCCCTTCCCGAGGAAGCCCGAGGCGCCGGCGCGCAGCGACCGCACTACGTACTCGTCGACCTCGAAGGTGGTCAGCATGACCACGCGCACCTCGGAGAGGTCCGGGTCGGCGCTGATCATCCGGGTCGCGGTCAGTCCGTCGGTGCCGGGCATCCGGATGTCCATCAGCACCACGTCGGCCCCGGTCGTGCGGGCCAGTTCCACGGCCTGCGCCCCGTCCGAGGCCTCGCCGACCACCCGCATGTCGGGCTCCGAGTCCACCAGCACCCGGAACGCGCTGCGCAGCAGCGCCTGGTCGTCGACGAGCAGCACCTTGATGGCGTCGTCGGTCATGGACGTCCCCCCGTACGGCCCGCCGCGTCCGGCCTCTCCGGCTCCTGCGCACGGGCCTCCAGGGGCAGGATCGCATGGACCCGGAAGCCGCCTCCGTAACGGGGTCCGGCGGTGAGGGTGCCGCCCAGCGCGGTGACGCGTTCGCGCATGCCGAGCAGTCCGTGGCCGCCGCCGGTGGGGGCGGCGGCGGGTGCCGGGAGGGTACCGCGGCCGTTGTCGAGGACCATGATCTCGGCCGTGGCGCCGACCCGTACGACGCTGACCTCGGCCTTCGCCCCGGCGCCCGCGTGCTTGCGGACGTTGGTCAGCGCCTCCTGGATCACCCGGTACGCGGCGAGGTCGACGGCGGCGGGCAGCGGCGGGCCGTCCTTCGCGGCGCAGGCCACCTCGACGGGCAGTCCGGCGCGGCGGACGGTCTCCACGAGTTCGTCGAGGACGGCGAGGCCGGGGGCCGGTTCGGTTGGCGCGGCCGGGTCGCCGGACTGACGCAGCAGTCCCACGGTGGCGCGCAGTTCGTTGAGCGCGGAGCGGCTGGCCTCGCGGACGTGGGCCAGTGCCTCCTTGGCCTGGTCGGGGCGGCGGTCCATGACGTGGGCGGCGACCCCGGCCTGCACGTTGACCAGGGCGATGTGGTGGGCGACGACGTCGTGGAGGTCGCGGGCGATGCGCAGCCGCTCCTCGGCGACCCGGCGCCGGGCCTCCTCCTCGCGGGTCCGTTCGGCCCGCTCGGCGCGTTCCCTGATGGCGTCGACGAAGGCGCGCCGGGAGCGGACCGCGTCCCCGGCCGCGCCGGCCATCCCGGTCCAGGCGAAGACCCCCAGGTTCTCCTGGCTGTACCAGGGCGCCGAGCCGAAGCACATCGCGGCGGCGGTGAGCGCGGCCATGGTGAGCAGCCCGACCCGCCAGGTCGTCGGCCGGTCGGTGCGGGCGGCGACGGTGTAGAGGGCGATGACGGCGCTCATCACGACGGGGGCCGGCGGATCGGCCGTCACCAGTTCCACGACGGTGAGCACCCCGGTGGCCCCGAGCACGCACATGGGGCTGCGCCTGCGCCAGACCAGGGCGAGGGCGCCGAGACCCATCAGGAACACGCTGCCGGCGCCGGGCGTGCGGGTGCCGAAGGTGGGTCCGTTGTGGGCGCCCGGGTCGGCGAAGGACCCGGTGAACATGGCCACGAACACGGCCAGGGCGAGGGCGCCGTCCAGCGCCAGGGGGTGGTCGCACAGCCAGGTCCGGATGCGCTGGACCCCGGTTCCGAGGGTGGTCACGTCGAGCTACGTTACGGCGTGTCGCGCGGAGATCGGCCCGTCCCCGAGGAAGCGGGGGCCGCCGGTGCGTACGGCGGTGCCCCGTGTCCGGCGGGGCCGGTTCACGGGGCACGGTCGGAGCTGCCGGGGCGGAGGTCAGCCGGGGATGGGGATGAGGCCGTCGTCGCTGAGCATCGCCCGTACCTCTTCGAGGGTCGCGTCGGGCGACGGGAGGATCAGTTCGGACGGCTCCAGGGAGTCGTCCGGCAAGGGTGTGCCGAGCTCGCGCACCCGGTCCAGGAGCGCGTGGAGCGTGGCGCGGAACCCCGGTCCGTCGCCCCGCTCCATCTCGGCGAGCAGATTGTCGTCGAGCGTGTCCAGCTCGGCGAGATGACTGTCGGCCAGGACTGCCTGGCCCTCCCCCATGATCCGTACGATCATGACGCTGCCTTAATCCTTGTCGAACTTGTGGGTGGTCCGGTCCTGCTGGACGGCGTCCTGCGGGCCGCCCTCGATGGCCTGCTGCCGGTCGGAGGGACCTCCGGCCAGCTCGGCCTTCATGCGCTGCAGTTCCAGCTCCACATCCGTACCACCGGAGATGCGGTCCAGCTCGGCGGCGATGTCGTCCTTGGCCGTGCCGGTCGGGTCGTCCAGGGCGCCCGAGGCGAGCAGTTCGTCGATCGCGCCGGCCCGCGCCTGGAGCTGCTGGGTCTTGTCCTCGGCCCGCTGGATCGCCAGGCCGACGTCGCCCATCTCCTCGGAGATGCCCGAGAACGCTTCCCCGATCCGGGTCTGCGCCTGGGCCGCCGTGTAGGTCGCCTTGATGGTCTCCTTCTTCGTACGGAAGGCGTCGACCTTGGCCTGGAGGCGCTGGGCCGCCAGGGTGAGCTTCTCCTCCTCGCCCTGGAGCGTGGTGTGCTGCGCCTCCAGGTCGGTCACCTGCTGCTGGAGGGCGGCGCGGCGGGAGAGCGCCTCGCGGGCCAGGTCCTCGCGGCCGAGCGCGAGCGCCTTGCGGCCCTGGTCCTCCAGCTTGGACGTCTGGCCCTGGAGCTGGTTCAGCTGCAGCTCCAGGCGCTTGCGGGAGGTCGCCACGTCCGCGACGCCGCGACGCACCTTCTGCAGCAGCTCCAGCTGCTTCTGGTACGAGTAATCGAGGGTTTCGCGCGGGTCCTCGGCCCGGTCAAGGGCCTTGTTCGCTTTCGCGCGGAAGATCATCCCCATACGCTTCATGACACCGCTCATGGGCTTCGCGCGCCCCCTTCTGACTCAACCGGTCTTCCAGCAGTCCGACAGAACCCACAGTACGGGCCCTGTCTCTATTACCGCACTGTTCGAGCACGGATGGGGTCCTCCCCAAGGACGAGTGCCGCCGGTGACGGCTCCGGCCCAGGGAGTAGGTGACGGCCGGGGAAAACCGGTGATGACGCCCGTACCGTGCGGCCCGGACACCGGCAAGGACGCCGTCCGTTGCCGGATCGTTCCCGGCCGGCCTGGGGTCGGGGCCTTCGACCCCGTACCCTTGGGCCTTGTGTTTGGTAGCCGCTCCAAGGAAGAGAAGGCCCCCACCGACAAGGTGACGGCGGACCTCTCCAAGACGCCCCGCGACCCGCAGGCACCCAAGGGTCGCCCCACCCCGAAGCGCAGCGACGCCCAGTCGCAGCGCCGTCGCGCCTCCAGCGGCGCGCCGCTCGACCGCAAGGAGGCCATGAAGCGCCAGCGAGAGGCGCGCCGGGCCGACCTGGCCAAGCAGCGCGAGGCCCTGGCCAACGGGGACGAGCGGTATCTGCCGGCCCGTGACAAGGGTCCGGTGCGGCGGTTCGTCCGCGATTTCGTGGACTCCCGCTTCTGCATCGCCGAGTACTTCCTGCCGCTGGCCGTGGTCATCCTGATCCTCAGCGTGATCCAGGTGCGCGGGATCCAGAACATCTCGCTGCTCCTGTGGCTCGGTGTGATCGTGCTGATCGTCGTCGACTCGATCGGGCTGTCCTTCCGGCTGCGCAAGCAGCTGAACGACCGCTTCCCGGACACGCCCAAGCGCGGCGCGGTCGCCTACGGTCTGATGCGCACGCTCCAGATGCGCCGGCTCCGGCTGCCGAAGCCGCAGGTCAAGCGCGGAGAGCGACCCTGAGCGCGGACCCCTCCGGCCCGGCCGGCGGGACGCCCCGCGGGCGGGCGAGCGCCGCGGTCTCCGGGTTCACGGGGGCCGCGCCGAACTGGCTGAAGGGGCTCGGCGGGCTGCGGAACACCGTGCGCCAGGAGCTGGTGGCCCGGCAGCTGGACGAGCAGATCGGCGGCCGGTTCCCGGTCGGGCAGCGGCTGCGCATCCTGGACGTCGGCATGGGCCAGGGCACCCAGGCCCTGCGGCTGGCCCGCGCCGGCCACAGCGTCACCGGGCTCGAATCCGACCCCGAGATGCTGCGGATGGCGCGCGAGTCGCTGGCCGGGGAGCCGGCCGGCATCCGTGAGCGGGTCCGCCTCATCGAGGGCAACGGCCAGGACACCGGTGTGCACTTCCTGCCGGGCAGCTTCGACGTGGTGCTGTGCCACGGCGTGCTGATGTATGTCCGGGAGCCCGATGCCATGGTGGCCGGGCTGGCCAGGATGCTGGCGCCGGGCGGGCTGCTGTCGCTGCTCGTGCGGAACGCGGACGCGCTGGCGATGCGCCCCGGAATGGCCGGGGACTGGGACGCGGCGCTGGCCGCGTTCGACACCGACCGCTACACCAACCGCCTCGGGCTCTCCGTGCGCGCGGACCGGCTGGCGGATCTGACGGCGACGCTGGCGGGGATCGCCGCGCCGCTGCACGCCTGGTACGGGGTGCGGGTCTTCACGGACAACGTGAGCAACGACGTGGAGCTGCCGTCGGCGGCCGAGCTGGAACGGGTGCTCGCGGCCGAGGACCGGGCGGGGCGGACCGATCCGTACCGGGGCGTCGCGGCGCTGCTGCATCTGTGCGGGGTGCGCGGCTGAGGTGGCGGCGCCCGGGGCCGGTCCCCGGGCGGGTGCGCTCGACAGGCCGCCAATGGGGTTAATGGCAATAATCCGGACATGGATGCCATTCATGCCCGCAGCCGTGTGCGCCGGCTGCTGATGCCCCTGTCCGCCGGTGTCTGCGCGATCGCGCTGGTGAGCGGCTGCTCCGACGCGGACTCCAGCTCCTCCGCGACCACCCCGACGAAGTCCGGGTCGGCCCAGCAGGGCTCGGCCTCGAAGGCCAGCGGTGACCTGCAGAGCGAGTACCAGACCGTCATCGAGAACGTCCTGCCGTCGGTGGTGCAGATCGACGCCTCCGAGAGCCTGGGCTCCGGCATCGTCTACGACGACAAGGGCCATATCGTCACCAACGCCCATGTGGTGGGCGACGAGAAGACCTTCAAGGTCACCGTGGCCACCGGCGAGAAGGTCCTCAAGGCCTCGCTGGTCGCCGCCTATCCCGAGCAGGACCTGGCGGTGATCAAGCTCGACAGCGTCCCGAAGGGGCTGAAGCCCGCGAAGTTCGGCGACTCGGAGAAGGTCGAGGTCGGCCAGATCGTGCTCGCGATGGGCTCGCCGCTGGGGCTCTCCAGCAGCGTCACCCAGGGCATCGTCTCGGCCCTCGGCCGCACGGTCAGCGAGAGCCGGGCCGGCGGCGGCACGGGCGCGACGATCGCCAACATGGTGCAGACCTCGGCGGCGATCAACCCGGGCAACAGCGGCGGCGCGCTGGTGAACCTCTCCAGCCAGGTCATCGGCATCCCCACGCTGGCGGCCACCGACCCCCAGATGGGTGACAGCGCGGCACCGGGGATCGGCTTCGCGATCCCGGTCTCGATGGTGAAGACGGTCGCGGACCAGATCATCAAGAGCGGCAAGGTCACCGACTCCGGCCGCGCGGCGCTGAACATCACCGGCCGCACGGTCGTCAACAGCAGCTATCAGCCCGCCGGGGTCGCGATCGTCGGCGTCACGAGCGGCGGCGCGGCACAGAAGGCCGGACTCCGGTCCGGCGACATCATCACCAAGGTCGGGGACACCCCGATCACCACGATCACCTCCCTGGCAGAGGCCCTGGCCTCCGACAAGCCCGGCGACAAGGTCACCGTGACCTATCTGCGCAACGACGCGCGGAAGACGGCCGAGGTCACGCTCGGCGAGGTGTAGTCCCGGCGGAACGCGGTGCGGCGGGCGGGCCCGGAAGGCCCGCCCCCCGCCCCCGCCCCGGGAGCCCCGCGGGGGGGGGGGGCGCAACGGGGCCGAGAAAGTAGTCCCCGCGGCGGAC